>NZ_JBIASO010000035.1:0-42318 GCF_042890865.1 Streptomyces sp. NPDC002018 | reverse complement strand
GAACAACACCCACAACTCATCCGGCACCAACCGCTCAACCAGATCCGCCATGCATCGTTCAACGACTGACCACGCCATAAGAAACGACGTCTTAGAGCTGCGTAAGCGTCGTTTGCCGCGCTGCCCAAGATCTGGCTCAGGAACACACCAACGAGCGTGCGCGAGCCGGCCTGTCATCACGCTGCCGCGAGGATCGAAGGTGCGCCCCACGGCTCGCGTGACGACGTCGGAGAGGCAAGTGCTGATTCAGGCTGCCGATAGCGGTTAGCAGGGAATCGAGCATGCCCTTTCCTTGGTGCAGCGGATCGACAAAGCGAACTTCAGTTTCGATCAACGTCTTGTTCTGTTGCAGGGGTCCCCTGAGGAATGGCCTGCCGACCATCTGGATCTGCTGGCGGATTACACACCTGTCGGTTTTTCGTCTCGGTGGGGAGAGGTCCAAGCGTTTTTGGGTAGCGGCAGGGATCTTCCCAGGCCGCTGGACAACGCGTAGTCCGAGGGCACGGAAGCGCCCCAGCCGTCTCGGGCTGGGGCGCTTCGTCAGGTTCGGTGTCGCCGTTCGGCCGCGCCTGTGGCGGCGGGAGTCGTACCCGCGTCGTGACCGTCACGGTAGCCGATGGCGGCGGCCAGGACGTGCACCCGGCGGCCGCTTCCCTGGATTCACCAGGGGCATTCCACAGAACTGCCGTACCCCGGCAGCTTTTCGTCCCAGATCCAGCCCTTGAGGACCAGGTTGCTGTAGTACGCGGTCACATGTGTCCACGTGTTGTTGTGGCTGTTGACGGTGTAGCAGTCGTATACGACCCTGGTGTTCGGGGTCAGGCCGTAGCCGGGGGTGCAGTCGGCGTACGGGCCCTGCTGGTGGAGTGTCGCACTCTGGGTGAGTCTCGTTTCCGTGCCGTCCACGCTCTTCCAGGAAGCCGTCTGGCACGCTGCCGCGCCGGATGAGGCCGCGTGGGCTGGCGCGGCGGCTGCGCCGGCGAGGAGCGCGGTGCTGAATACGGTGCTGGCGATGGCATGGCGAAGACGCATGGGTTCCCTTCCCCCTGGTGACTGAGCTTCCGCCGCCCCCGTTGATGCGGCGTGCCGATTAGCGTCTCCGGTCGGTCTTGTAGAAACCTTGAATGCGCTGCGGCCGTTGCCGGCATGCATCTCCCGTACGGGGGCCCTGCGTTTCCCGCGTCCAGGAGCGCCACGTCGAGCGCACCCGCCGGTGGATCGCGGCCGAGGAGCGGCGTGCCACCGATGAGAGGCTCGCGGCTGACGAGCGGGAGCAGCGGTGCCCGCCATCGCCCGCCATCAAGTGGCGGGCGATGCCCATGGACTTCCCCGTCTAGGACCGGGTCTACGCGTTCATCCGCCGCTGGCGGGACAAGGGTCTGGTCAAAGAGTTCCACGACCGGCTGCGCGGGAAGACCCGGCCGACCGGGACCCGGAGCCGACCGCAGGCATCATCGACTCCCAGTCGGTCAAGGCCGCCGCGTCCGTGCCCGCCTCCTCACACGGCTTCGACGGTGGGAAGAAGATCAACGGCCGCAAGCGGCCGCAGGTCGTGGTGGAGCGGACTTGGTCAGCGGACTGCCTTTGACCGCAGGCCGGGGATGTGGACCCCAGAGTGAGACCGAGCGGCTGGATACGGCGTGAGACACCGTGAGAAACCACAAGTCACAGCGTCGGCGGATGCCATCAGAGCTGAGAACCTGCATGAAGTGCTCCAACCCGGGAGCCGCACCGGCTTTACTCCGCGGTCGCGGTCGCGGCCTGCGTCCACGCGCAGGCCGAGGCCGATGCCCGGGCTTGTGGCTGCAAAAACCGGCGCCCAGGGGCGCGAAACGGTGTGCGTGGTGGTGTTGGTCCTCGTTCCGGTGACGCAGGGCCGCGTTGATCCCGCGTGGGTGGACGTGCTGCTGCGGCTCTGGCTGCGCTGGCGGTTCCCGGCCCTCGTGTGTGCAACCGGCGCGGGACCGTGGGCATCCGGCCGGCGGTCTCGCGCCTGCCACCGGCACCGAAAGGTTCACCGTGGGTGTGTCACCCGTGGAGCGATGCGCCTCCTGCGAAACGGAGTTCCCCGACGGCCCGGGCCCGGCCGTCCGAAGAGGTACTGCAGTGTCACCTGCCGCCGCCGGGTCCAACGGCAGCGCGACCAATACCGCGAAGGACGGCTGTACAGGCAGCATTCGAGCAGCGGCACAGCAGAGTCCGGACGCCGTCTGCTCGGGAAGGTTCTCGCAGCTGCCCGGTCAGAACTGCACCTGATGCTTCCGTGATCGCCGGGCGATCGCAGCGGTGCGCGTGCCGGACGCGGGCCGGGGTACGGACGAGGGCCGGGGTACGGACGAGGGGCGGCCGGGTTCGCCGCCGTGTTCCAGGATCTGACGGCCGACGGCCTGGGAGCTCCCGGCCGATTCTACGAATGAATCCGAATCAGCCAATGCTGAAAGGTAGGGATGACATGACAGAGCGAAGCCGCTCGAGGGTGCCCGTCCCTGCCGGCCTGGGCGGCGACATCAACGCTCACCGTGAAATGCCGCAGGTATACGGAGCCGACGGAGCGAATGATCACATTCGGTAGCAGACGTAGGTTCGCAGAGCAGGCCATGTTTGGCTGCCGACGATGCCGTCGGTTGCGAGCGTATAACCGTGCGAGTTGTTCATCATGGTCTGGAATCGCTTAGCGGCGGCTCGGGAGTTGGTCCCGAAGACACCGTCGATCGTGCCGGGGTCGAATCCTGCCCACTTGAGCAGGCACTGAGCCTCGATACCCGCCGTTGTCACCACGGTGGAGCTCGGAACGACCGACATGCCCTCGTAGTAGCCGGCATACGCATAGGGCTCCGCGGCGTCATAGCTGCAGCTATATGCCTGAGCGGTGGTGGTGCCGGCGAAGGCGGCAGGCGCGGCAATGGTTCCGGTGGTCAGTGTGGCGACTGTCAAAGCCGTCACGATACTTCTGCGCATGTCGTCTCGTCTCTCTCGTGAGGTGGTCCGGCAGCACGGCCGTTGGCCGACTGCTGCTGGTGGCAGGTGCTTCGGCTCAGGGCGGCCGGCCTGCTTGTGAGCGTGTGGAATCCGGCGCCGTCATGGACGATGACCGCGTGCTCCGACTCCAGGTACGCCGCCGTCCCGGCGCCGACGGCGCCGGGACGGACTTTCTTGATCAACAAGTTCCCGAGCTGTGGACGATGACGGCCGCTCAGGCGTTGTACTCGGCGTACCACCGCAGCGCGGGCCATGTTTCCTGGCCGACGATGCCGTCAATGGCGGTGTTGTAACCGAACGCGTCGTTCATCAGGGTCTGGAATCGCTTGGCAGCGGCTTGAGACCTGGGCCCGAAGACACCGTCGATCGTGCCGGGGTCGAATTTCGCCCTCTTGAGCAGGCACTGGGCCTCGATGCCCGCACTCGACACCCCGCCGGAGCTCGGAATGACCGTATTGCCGCTGTAGTAGCCGGCATACGCGTTGCCTCCCGAGACGGAGTAGTGACAGCTGTATGCCTGAGCGGTACTGGTCCCGGCGAAGGCTGAGGGTGCGGCTATGGTGCCGGCGATCAACGTCGCGGCTGTCAAGGCAATCGCGATGTTTCTGCGCAAGGTCGTCTCGCTTCTCTCGTGTCGTGGGTCCGGTGGTCATCACTGTCAGGCGAATGCCACCAGTGGCGCCGCTGCACGATGTGCTGCGACGCTACTTCTCCGGAATACGCAGGGGACGGTTCAAGTCGTGGTACCTGGAGAGGGCGGCTGGATCTACCAGTGGGCGCCTACGTAGTACCGCAGTTCAGGCCATGTCGCGCTGCCGACGATGCCATCGACGTCAAGCACGTGGTAGCCGGCCCTGTCGTTCACACGGGCCTGGAATTCCCTGGCGGCGGCTTTGGAGTTGGTCCCGAAGACTCCGTCGATCGTGCCAGGGTTGAACCCTGCCTCCCTGAGCAGGCACTGGGCCTCGATGCCCGCACTCGACACCCCGCTGGAGCTCGGAATGACCGTATTGCCGCTGTAATAGCCGGCATACGTATACGCTCCCGACTCCGAGTAGTGACAGGTGTATGCCTGAGCGACGGCGGGACCGGCAGATGCCGCAGGGGCGGAAATGATGCCGGTGATCAGCGCCGCGGTCGTCAAGGCCAGAGCGATGTTTCTACGCAAAGTCGTCTCGTCTCTCTCGTGTACGGCGTGGTAGTGACTACCATGAGTCGACCGCCGCTGGTGGTGCGTGCTTCAGCCTTGTGACGTCGGAGCCTGAAAAGCAGCTCTTGACATTCAAGGTGTGCAACAGCGCAGGAAGTACCACGTTTTGGGGCCGACGATGCCGTCGACTTCCAGCATGGGGCGTTCGGCCCAGTCGTTTATGTATTCCTGGAATTTCCTCGCGGCGGCTCGAGAGTTGGGCCCGAAGACACCGTCGATCGTGCCGGGGTCGAACCGCCCTGACTTCTTGAGCAGGCACTGGGCCTCGATGCCCGCACTCGACACCCCGGTGGAGCTCGGAATGACTGTACTGCCGCCGTAATGGCCGGCATACCAATCGCCGCTCGACGATTCGGTGTAGTGACAGGTGTATGCCTGAGCGACGGCGGGACCGGCAGATGCCGCAGGGGCGGCAATGGTGCCAGTGATCAGCGCCGCGGTCGTCAAGGCCATAGCGATGTTTCTGCGCAAATTCATCTCGTTTCTCTGGTGCGGTGATCCGGTGATGATCACCGCAGGCCGACTGCTACGCGTGGCACGTGTTTCAGTCTTGAGGGAAACGGGTACTACGGCCATTCCGCGATCCCTCGCGTCCTCGCATCGCAGCTCCCCCGCAGTGGTGGGGCCCCAACACCGCCGGCCACCAGACTGTGGTGATCAGGCCTTCTAAGGCGACCATTTGTGCCATGATTCGATCAGGTTCGAAAGGACGGCTGCGGAACCAGCCGGACCGGACAGCGGAGGGGTCGGAAGGGGCGTGATCGAGCTCACCGTGGACGCCGCCGGGCTCGCCCGGTCCCGCTTCGCCGTCTCACCGCTGCACGAGGTCGCCTTGACGCTGCTGCCCTGGGGTGTGCAACCGGCTCCTGATACCGATCCGTGGATCGCTCGCGCCCGGCGCATACTGCGTCGGGCGCAACTGCCACTGCTGTCGGAACTGGCGCGGGACGAGGGCGGATACGTGCCCGACTTCCTCAGCCCGCATCCTTCAGGGCCCTCGCCCACAGTAGAGGAGCAACTGAAACAGGTCCGGTGCACCCCACCCCGGCGCATCCTGTTCGAGTTGGAGGCCCTACGCGACGGGCGGCCCCGGAACGGTCTCGCCGGTTGCGAGCTGCCGGCAGGTGTGCGGCGGGCCATGGGGCGGGGTGGTGCGCATGTGGCCCGGCAGGCGGCCGACGAGATGCGGCGCTATTGGGATCTGGCCTTCGCCCCGCACTGGGATGCCGCCAAGGCCACTCTCGACGCCGAGATCGACCGATGCGCCAACGTGCTCGCCCGACATGGAGCGGCCACGCTCTTCAACTCGCTTCACTCCGACATCCGATGGGCCGATGGCACCCTGCGGGTCGAGAGCCGGTTCCGGATCGCCCTGCCCGTGCCCCTGGTGATCGTCGTACCGTCACTCGTCGCACGTGGGTCAGTCGTGACCGTGGACCCGACGCGTGACGGGGGGCGGCCCCCGACGCTCATCTATCCCGTGCGCAACGAGGTCATTGCCAACATCGCATCAGCGACCCCCACTGCCGAGATGGCCCGACTGCTCGGCCCCACCCGTGCTGGACTGCTGGCCGCTCTGGCACAACCGGCCTCCACCACGGAGTTGGCGATACGTCATTTCCTCAGGATCTCCACGGTCTCCTACCACCTCGGCATACTGCACCGGGCCGGCCTCGTCGCCCGTGCCCGGTCCGGCCGATCAGTGCTCTACCGCCGTACGCCCGAGGGGTCCCGACTCGCGGGGCGCCGGTAGACGGGCGCAACTCCTCGGTCCCCCGTTATGTTCTTCGCGGTCCTGCAAGAGGGCCGCTGGCCTCCGGGCCCGGCATGGCTGTTCCCCCCTGTCGAACCGATGACCCGGGGGGTGGTGCCACCGGGCCCGAGAGGCGCCGTTGGAGACGCTGATCAGAGGTCCGGCCACCGTCCGGTCCGGCGCAAGGCCGGGCAGTTCGCGGGCGGCAGGTCTGCATAACGTGGATGCGCGCACGACGCCAACGCCGAGGCCGGCACCGCACAACCCCGTTCGGGAGGACGGCTTGAACGAGTACGACGAGATAGGCGTCTTCCTGGGCCTGGACGTCGGCAAGAGCCACCACCACGGCCACGGACTCACCCCGGCTGGCAAGAAGGTCTTCGACAAGCAACTGCCGAACACCGAGCCGAAGCTGCGGGACGTCTTCGAGAAACTGAAGACCAAGTTCGGCACCGTCCTGGTGATCGTGGACCAGCCTGCCTCGATCGGAGCCCTCCCGCTGACGGTGGCCCGCGACACCGGCTGCAAGGTCGCCTATCTGCCCGGCCTGTCGATGCGGCGGATCGCCGACCTCTACCCGGGCGAGACGAAGACCGATGCCCGCGACGCGGCCGTGATCGCCGACGCGGCACGCACCATGCCGCACACCCTGCGCTCGCTGGAACTCACCGACGAGATCACCGCCGAGCTCACGGTCCTGGTCGGCTTCGACCAGGACCTCGCTGCCGAGGCCACCCGCACCAGCAACCGGATCCGCGGCCTGCTCACCCAGTTCCACCCATCCCTGGAGCGCGTCCTCGGCCCCCGGCTCGACCACCAGGCCGTCACCTGGCTGCTGGAACGCCACGGATCCCCGGCCGCCCTGCGAAAGGCCGGACGCCGCAGACTCGTCGAGGTGATCCGGCCCAAGGCCCCGCGCATGGCCACGCGGCTTATCGACGACGTCTTCGACGCGCTCGACGAACAGACCGTCGTCGTCCCCGGCACCGGCACCCTCGACATCGTCATCCCATCCCTGGCCCGCTCGCTCGCGGCCGTCCACGAACAACGCCGGGCCACAGAAGCCCAGATCAGCGCCCTGCTGGAGGCACACCCTCTTTCCCAGGTCCTGACGTCGCTGCCCGGCGTCGGCGTCAGGACCGCCGCCACCCTGCTGGTCACCGTCGGCGACGGCACCGGCTTCCCCACCGCCGCCCACCTCGCCTCCTACGCAGGACTCGCCCCGACCACGAAGTCGTCCGGGACCTCGATCCACGGCGAACACGCACCCCGAGGCGGCAACCGCGTCCTGAAACGCGCGATGTTCCTGTCCGCGTTCGCCGCCCTGCACGACCCCGCCTCCCGCACCTACTACGACAAATGCCGGGCCCGAGGAAAAACCCATACCCAGGCACTTCTCCGCCTGGCCCGGCAACGGATCAACGTGCTGTTCGCGATGCTCCGCGACGGCACCTTCTACGAACCCCGAACCCCACGCCTCGCTTGACCAAAGACATAGAGGCACCCCTGTGAAACCGGGGCGTAGATCCGTACCCGGGGAAGCCGACGGTCCTTGCACGTCATCGAGGCGGAAACACGTGCAGGAGAACATGCACACCTCGTCCGAGTCCGGGATGGGACATCCTTACTCACGCTCGAAAGCAGTGCGGCCCCGAGAGTGTCCGCCTGAGGGGTGCGGGGAGACACTTCCGTGCCGGTGACGGCAGTGGCCATCACGAGCCAGTCCGTTCCGTCACCGCCGGACAGGGGGAACGCCGCTTCGATGGAGCGATGGAGGCCGGCGCCTCCTCCGTCTCCTCGGCGTGGTGCCGTCGTCCCGGACCACGGCTCACGCATCCGTGTCCATCGGACCGGCTCGGCCAGGGCCCGGTCCGCGAAACACGGCCTCGGCAGAAGCGCGGCGGAGCGGCCGGCGGTCTCGGCGGCGCTCTACCCAGAAGATCCCTGGCGCCTTCCGGCCATTCCATGGCAGGTTCCCGGAGATCGATCATCGACACGGCCGCGCCGACCGGAGTGAATTCCGACGTTTCGGCTGCTGGGTTGGTCTGTCCTGCCTCCCCCCGTCGCGCCGTTGCCGGTCGGGTCCGCTTCGGGGGGAGGGGTGCTCAGTCTGTGGTTGTGGCCTTGGCCTCGGGGCGTCGCTCGGCGGCCACGGCCACGCGCACGGCTGGGGCGACCTCCTCAGCGAACTGCCTGATGACATCGGGGGAGTTCGCACGGTAGAGGAAGAAGGCGCTGATCCCCTGGGTGAGGGCGAGGTCGGCCAACTGCTCGACCCACAGACGCGGGGGTCCGTCCAGAAAGGTGGAGCCGGAGGAGAACCGTCCTTCGATGTTGTACCCGCGGCGCACGTCGCGCGGGGAACGCCCGGCTCGGGCCGCGGCCTCGTCGATGACCCGGTTGGCCGTCGCCACGTGCTCCGGCGGCAGGAACGGCGAACTCGGCACCCATCCGTCCGCGATCGTGCCGACCAGACGCAGCATCCGGGGCTGGTAGGCACCCAGCCAGATGCCGAGGTCGTGCACGGGGCGCGGACCGGGCTTCACGCCGGCCAAGCGGTAGTGCCTGCCGTCGAAGCCCACCTCGGTGTCCGACGTCCACAGGGCACGGATGATGCGAACCGCCTCCTCCAGCGCTTCGATGGACTGGGCGGCATTTCGCCGCGGGCCGCCCTCTGCGACCACGAGGTCCCACATCTGCTGGGCGCCCGTGGCTACACCCAGCTCGAAACGACCGCCACTGAGGATGTCGAGCGTCGCGGCGGTGCGGGCGAGCGTGGCGGGCGGGCGCAGCGGGAGATTCGCCATGTTGGGCATCACCGTGACACGTTTCGTCCTGGCCACGATGGCGGCCAAGAGGGCCATGGTGTCCAGCCGCTCCGGCCAGTAAGGGTGATCCGAGAGGCTCACCACGTCGAGCCCGACCGCTTCGATGAGTTCGGCCAGGGCCAGGACGTCCTGGGGGCGGTCGTTGGGCGGCTCCAGCAGGGCCCCGAACACGAGATCGTGTCCGTAGTCGGTCATCGCCGCACCCCCGTCCGCGGCGGGGTGGGTGTGCCGTGTACGCGTTCCGCGTACTGAGCGAATGCCTGCGCGGCAAGATCCGCCATTACCGGACGAATCTCCGGCGGCATCGTGGCGACGATGTCCCGGACGGTGTCGGGTTCGCCCTCGTAGGCCATCATGCCGAAGATCAGGATCATGTCATCGGGCACGAGACCGGCGCCGCCCTCGGCGACCATCTGTCCCCACTCCGCCGCCGTGATGTGCTTCTTGATCAGCGGAAGTGCCTGGTCCTCCTCGGTCGCGAGGTGTTCGACGAGAAGATCCAGCAGGCGCTGCAACGCCTCGGCGAGCGCCGCCCCGTCCTCCGGGGCCACGGTGACCCGCCACGTGGCCGCCGCGTCCCGCACCTCGGTGTTGGTCTTCTCGATCGCCTCGTGCTGGTCCTCCATGACCCGCACGACGGCAGCGGCATCCGTCCCACCCCTGGTGAGCAGCCGGGGCCACAGGTGCCGGTCCTCGCCCTCGTGGTGATGACGAAGGACGGTGTCGACGAACTGGATGTGGTCGGCGACGATCCCCGCCCGCTCGGCGTTGCCGCCCGCCACGCCACGTACCAGGGCTGGGGCGAGGCCGATCTCCCGGCGGAACATGGTGTGCGCCATGTACATATCACGCACGTCTGCGTAAGGCTCGTTTTGCATGTTCAATTTCCTAATAATGCTCGCAGGGCTTTACTGGTTGAAAGATTAACAGGCCCATGGCATTTTTCCTGGAATTGTCCAGCAAACGAACTCGATTATCCGCGAAGTGTTTTCAGCGGCGTCTGCCCGTACCTAGCCTCGTGTGCGGCCGCGAACCGGCCCAGATGGCGGAAGCCCCAGCGCCGCGCGACGGCGGCAACGGATTCGGCGAAGGGGTCCGCGGCGCGCAGTTCTTCGTGAGCCCGGCGCAGTCTGACCTCGCGTACATAGGCCATCGGTGCCATTCCCAGATATCGACGAAAGCCGTTCTGCAGGGTACGGACGCTGACGTCGCAGGACGAGGCAAGCATCGCCACGGTCAGGGGCGCCCTCGGATCGGCCTCGATGAGGTCGACGGCCACGCGGACCGCGGCCGGTCGCGCGGCGGCCGCAGGTGCCCTGAGCGCCTCGGAGTGCGAGTGCACCGTCGCGAGCAGGAAACCGTTCACCAGGCTCTCCGCGAGCGGGGCCGCGATGAGCGGCTCGGAGAGGAGACTGTCCGGTTTCCCCAACTGCCGGTTGACGGACAGGAGCAGTTCCGCCCAGCCGCGCCCGAAGCCGGCCGCGATGTTCACGGTGTGCTCGAAGGTGATCCGCGCCGGTGCGCTGTCGTCCAGAACCCGCACAAGCGCGGCGTTCACGTACGTGACATCCAGCCGTACGCACAGTGCCCGGTAGCCGGCCGCCCACCGGCCGAAGAACGATCCGCCACCGGGCCGGTAGAGAGCGGTTGCCTCGCGGGTGTGGCTCAGGTCGATGCCGCGGTGCCGCGAGTCGAAGCGACCCGCGAGCGGCAGGTGGACGTAGTAGTAGGCGCCGACGTCGTCGCAGGTGACCGCCAAATCGCGCAGAAATGTGACCTCGCCCAGGCCCACCGGGCCGAGCTGTACCTCACGATAGGCCGAAGCGAAGCGTCCTTCCGTCGTGCCGAGCGTGTCGATGGTCGGGGTATGCAGAAACACTGTCCCTACTCGAATGTCGATCTCGTTCCGAGGCGAATACGAGCGGCGCAGCCAACCGGCTCAACGCCTCCGCTGTACAAACGTAACTCGCCCCGCGTCCTCTGCTCGGCCGGTTCCGAACGGTCGCCAACGGCCGCCTCCCCGCCAACCGCGCCGCGCCTCCGGCAAGCCCTCCGGCTTGCCCGCGGGAACGCGGGAGAGATCGTCCAGAGCCCGGCGACGGAAACGGGTGTGCGGCGTGGCCCACGGGCCGTACCGGTCGGGAACATCCCGCCAAGCCGTCCCGGTACGGAACTTCCCCTTTTGGTGTTGACTCCGACCACGAAAAGGCGTGAGCGGCGCTGGTCGATACGGTGGCGGTGGAGGCCTGAGAGCTCGCCCCAGTGGAGGCCGGGGTAGAAGCCGAGTAGGCACCTGGCAGTGCTGCGCCGAAACCGGGCCGCTCGCCTTCACACGGTGAATCCGTCGAGGGTGCTGTACTGACCGGACAGCTTGGTCACCACGATGGTGTGTCTGCCCGAGGAGAGCAGACCGGACGTGTACACCGCGACGTTCGCATGTCGTACGCCGTCGCTCGGCAGTGTGCTGACGACCTGCTGCGGTCCGCCGTCGATGCTGATTCCGATGTTTCCCTGGTCGGTGTTCTGCTCGCCGTACACCGTGACTCTGGTGCCGGTGAAGGTGAGCGACGCGGTCGACCCGTTCGACGTCGCGTAGTGGACGTCGTTCTGATGGTCGCCGTACGAGCGGCCGTCCGCGTACGCGAATCCGCTGTAGGTGATTCTGCCGTCGTCGTCGTTGAGCCGGATGGATCCAGGGACCTGCGGAGTGACGGAGATCTGCCCGGCTGTGGTGCCGGCCGGGACCGGGACGATCATGAATCCGCTGGACAGGTGGGTCACATCGGCGACCGGGGTGGTGCCGATGTATACCGGCGTTGCCGGGCCGAAGCCCTCGCCGGCGACGAGCACCTCCGTCGCGTTGGCCGTGGGCGACACGTAGTAGATTTTCGCGGGGACGGAGACGACCGGCGTGAAGGAGCCGGAGCCCGTGCCCGCGGCGCGCAGCAGGGCGTTGGGAAGGTCGGTCGGCTTGGGGGTTGCCGGGATGGTCGTGTTCCCGCTGGCGTGAGTGTCGACCGGCTGGGCGCACGGGTATGACTGGATGCCGGCGGAGAAGTAGTTGCCGGTGATCCAGAAGTGGCCCGTCGGGCTACAGCCGCCGTGTGATTTGTCACCGGCGCGGAAGGCGACGTTTCCCTGCCAGTTGATCCACTCCGAGCCGGCGTCGTTGTAGTAGGTGAAGTTGGTCGTGGGGCCGTTGTAGGCGATGTTGCCGGTGACCTGAAGGCCCTTGGCCAGGGTCTGCACCGGGTCGATCGTCGTCCCGTCCGCCTGGTACACGTACTGCGCCTGGTGTCCCTCGACGTAGACGGCGCCGCCGTCGCTGCGGACGGACAGATAGTCATGGAGGATGTTGTTGCTGATGGTGTTCGAGCTGTTGATGTTTGTGGTGTTCTGCGGGGTGCTCGCCTGATTGACGTGCCCCTGGATGACTCCGGCCGTGATGCCGGTGTAGGGCAGGTCGTACAGGTTGTTTCGGGTAATGGTCGTGTGCTGTGAGAACAGCAGGGTGATGCCGCTGGCCGAGGAGTAGTCGGTACCGATGTGATGGATGACGTTGTCCGCCACGGTGGTGCCGGTCAGGATTTCGTTGGTGCCGATCGCAGCGGTTTCATTTGCTCCGTTGGGGGTGCAGTTCTGCTTGATCCCCGCGGCGTCGGACGGGTCGGTCGGCAGCGGGTCGTAGGTGCAACCGAGGAGGATCGCGGTGGAGGCGATGTCGGTGAATTCGTTGCCCTGAATGAGGGTGTTGGTCGCTCCGTACATCACGCCCAGTCCGGCTCCGCCGAGTCCGGTGAACCGGTTGCCGGTGAGCGTGATGTTCTTGGAAGCGGTGAACGAGACGTTCGCCAGGGGCTGGGTCAGCGATCCCCAGGGGCAGCTTCCCGCGGGATTGGAGAACCTGCACATGCCCTGGTTGTTCGCGCCGGTCATCCGCAGATTGCTCTGCACGTCGGCGAACCCGGAGCTGGTGGAGGGAGCGTTCCAGGTCGCGAACGAGAACTGAAGACCGCTGAAGGTGATGTCGTGGATGGGCGCGGCGAGAGTACCGGCGCCCTGGACCAGGGTCTCGAGGCGCGGCAGTTCCACGTCGAGGGCGGACATCTGCTGGCCTGCGGAAGGCTTGTAGTACAACGTGCCGCCGGCGCCGTCCAGGAACCACTGTCCGGAACCGAGCAGGGCCTGCGCGTTCTCGATCCGCGCGGGCATCGTCTGGGGCGACATGGACGGCAGGCCACCGCTGGCTTGTGCGTAGGACGCCCGGGCGGTCACATTGGTCCAGCACGGCTGGCTCATCCTCAGCGTTCCGGCCGCCGCCGAGAAGCTTGCCACGCGGCACCTCGACTCGGTCCACGGGCCGTTGCCACCGGGGTAGCCGAACTCGACTCCCGCCACCTGACTTGCGGTCAGCGAGCCGAACCACGCCATCGCCGCCTGGTCGCCGGAGATCGTGTAGCCCGTCGACGTTCCGGTCCACGAGCCCCGGAATCCCAGGCTCGCCGGGGTCGCCTGCGCTATCGGGGCCTTATGGCCGTCGATGTACAGCTGGCGGCTGTTGCTGGAGCTGGGTACCGGAGCGGACCACACCCCGCTCGATCCGCGCTGCGTCCATCCGGTGACCTGTGAGGCCCCCGAGATCACCGGATGCGCCCCTGGCGCGGACCTCCACACCACTGGGTGGCCCGGCGTGCCCGAGTCCGCCGGGGCGAGGGACCAGGTCTTCGACAAGCGATACACACCGTCGGCCAGCAGTACGCTGACGTCCGCGGAGGCCTCTGCGGCGAGATGGGTTCGAACCGCCTCCTGGGCACCGGACAGGGAACACGGGGCCGAGGAGGAACAGGCCGAACCCGTCCCGGACGGCGACGCGTAGAGCGTCACGGAGGCCGCGGCAGTGGCGGATTGAACTACGGGTGCCGTCAGAAGCAGACCGAGGGCTGCTGCGATCGGGCCGACGCGGCGCAGCAGCCTCCGCGTGATCGAACCTTGTGGTGACACGGGCGGGTCCTTCCCCTGTACGGAGACGAGATGATTCTGAGTGACCGGAGGGTTGGCGTGGAGGGCCGGGCAGCGCGAATATTCATCAAGGGCGTGCCAGCGTCGGGAGCTCGGGCCCGGCTGGTGAAGGACGAACGGTATTGCGTCCGCTGGAAGACTCGCGTGCGTCGGAGAGGTGCCTCCGGCGGCTGAAGGCTTGGACCACACACTTACATCCTATGTTTGGTGAATAGTCGGGCTGCCCGCCCCTTCCTGTCAAGGGCCTGCGCAAGCGTGCCGCACCAACGCTTTTGTCCGGCAAGGGTTGTTGAGCATGCGGTAGCCCCGCACGCTTACAGCGCCACCTGAACTGTCCACAGGCACAGATTCATCGGGTGTCTGGTTCGTCGGCCCAGGCCCTGACGTACCCGCCGACGGCCTCCACCGCGGCGGGCACGTTGCCCCCAACCGGACGCATACAAGGCGGTCCTCGGAGCGTGGGACCGGCTCGACGTTCCGCTCACCGTCGCCGCATGACGATCCTCTGCCCTGTCTTTTAGGGACAGGGCAGAGGCGTTTACACGAACAGGTCGGCCCCGGGACTTGTTCTTCGGGCGGCGTCCGCTGTCCCTTGTTCTCGAATGGCCGGGGGCAGGCACAGAGATCACCCTGGATCAGCTCGCGCAGAGCCTCACGGCCGGCCGGCGGATCCGGGGGAGTCCCAAGCGGTGAGCACGGCGGATCGATCCGGTCTGCGTACGCCTCGGTCCATTCCAACCGCTGCGGAAACCGGCCAGGAGGTCGCACTGGCCGGGTGGGGAGGGCGCATCATGCCGAAGGTGTGGCCGCTGGGTGTCGGGCTGAGAGGGTGTCGAGGAGCTGTCCGAAGGTGACCTTGTCGTCGTCGAAGGTGAAGTCGAGGGCTTTCAGGAGGGCTTGCCAGTGTGTGGGATCAGTGCCGCACCGGGCGAGCAGGACAGGCAGCGCTACGACGGGAGCGTCCCAGGTGAGAACCTCATCGAAGGGCATTTGCCGCAGGTGGTCCAGGGTGCAGTGCCGGGAGCGCAGGACCGTGTGGTACACCGCTCCGTGCGACCACAGGCTGTCTCTCTCGGGCGCGTCCAGCCAGGACTGAAGGATGGCTGCCGGGTCGGGGTGTCGGTCGAGTTCGTCATCGGTCAGGAGCCGCAGCACGCCGTCGTCTTCCGCTTCGGCCGGAGCGAGCGCGCCCGTGTCCGTGCGCAGCCACGGCGGTGCGGCGTCCTGGAGGGTGATCCAAGTGAGTTCGAGCGGGTGCAGCGCTTGGAGCACGTCAGTGACCGCAGTGCGTGGCGTGTGCGGGTTGTTGGCGAGGGCAACCACGGCCTCGGCGCGATGGTGCTGGTAGTCGTTCTCCAGCAGCCGGGCGGGTGTGTCGAGTTCACGGTCGATGCCGTTGTTGAAACGGGACCAGCGACGACTCGGCGGGACGGAGACGACCTTCGGGTGCTCAAGGTGGGTGAGCAGTGCGCACGCCTTGGCCAGATGGTCGGGGTTGATGCTGAGGAGAGCCACGTCCTGGGCAAGGTCGACCTGGCGGCCATCGCCGTACTTTTTGTTACGGGGCGGGCCGAGTAGCCGGCCGCGTCGGATGCAGGTGTCGGCGGCCTCGCGGAGCTCCTGGGCGGCAAGGTCCAGGAGGCGTGGGTAATCACGGACTCGTTTGGCGATGTGGTGCAGCCGGTGGCGGGCGCTGATGCTGGGCTTGGGCAGGTCCGCGAGTTCCGGCAGGCACAGCGCGGGCAGACACGCCCGCAGTAGGTCGTCGTCCAGTGCCGGCCCCGGCTCGGTTGGTGCCTGTGACCCGTCCGTGTCGTCGGTGAGCAAGAGGGTGGCTGGCGCCCGCATGCGTTGCTGGTTCGCCTCGGTCTCCGCTCGATCGAGCAGCAGATGCTGCACCGCTGCACCGACGGTGGGGTGGTGGACGAACTCGCGCCACCTCTCAGGGCACGTGGCGAGAACGCGCCAGGCGCGACCGTCACCGAGCCGATGGTAGAAGCCCAGGTGGAAGTCGAGCGGCCGGGTCCAGTCCTTGTGCCGCTCGGGGGCGAGCAACGCGGCTGCCAGGCGTCGAGGTCCTGCTGGAGCTGGCGTCAGCGGATACCACCGTCAAGGCGCTGGGCACGCCCTCACTGCGGGCCCAGCGGCGCCCTTGGTCAGGTGTCTGTCGAGGGGGTGTACAGGTGTGCTTGCCGTATCCCGGCCTTGCGTAGTTCGTCCGCGATGATCCGCAGGTCGGTACGGGCCATGCGCGGCATGATTCCGTCCTTGCAGTCCAACCACACGGAGGGGACGGTTTCCTCGACGGCCACGAAGTTTGGATTGTAGAGATCGATCAGGCCGTACTCCGTCTCTTCCGGAGTGCGTTCACCGCCGTCCTCAAAGACCGTCCACATGCGGTCTGCGGCGGCGGTGAGCGCCACAACTGCACGGGCGTGGTCGTCCGACTCGACGGCGATCTCCCACTTCTGGTGAGGAATGCCGCTGATCCTCTCGATGCGCAGCGTGTTCGGGTCCACGGTGATGCCGCCGGGCTCGCTCTCCGAGACGACGGCACGGCTCATCCACCGCGGGCCTTCCTCGGTATCCAGGCATTCCTCGGCCACGCGCCACAGCATGTCCGAGCTGCCTTGACGGACCGCCTCCTCGAACAGGGCCTGTGCGCCGTCCGGATCGAACACTTCGAAGGCCTGGCACCCGCCTCTGAACGCGACCTCGGCGGGATGGTCGACGCCCGGCGTAACACTCTCGGTATTCTCCATGCCCCGTATCTATCACCAGGGTCTGACACAGGGTGGCGTGGTGGGTGAGGGGGGCGAGTCCGCCGACGTTGCCGGCGTAGGGCACGGCCCAGCCGTAGCGGGCGGCCTGGGTGAACCGGCCACCGGGAGGTCCACGGCCCCGGCGCAGAACTGCCCGACGTCGGGGTCGAGGATCAGCAGTCCGTGCTCGTCGGCCGGGCAGTGACCGGGCAACAGCACGCCGACCATCAGAGGTCGGCCGCTCCGACGATGCCTGGTTTTGAAGTGGTTGGGTGGGGGCTTGCCGAGGGCTTCTTCCGCGACAGGGGCGAAGGCGATGCGATGCGGTAGCTCACGCGGCGGCCGCCCCGAATCCGGCGGCCATCTGCTCCGTGCGCAGCGGGACGTCGACGCGGTCGATCGGACTGGCGGCTGGGACGACCCGCTGCGGGCCGGGAACCTGGAACAGGGCGCCTGGGCGATCGTGCGCCGGGCCGTCGACGACCAGCTCGAACGGGAGGGCCGCGCGCCCGCGTTCGTCATGAACGGCCCCATAGCCCAGGCCCTGCGCGCGACCCGGGACAAGTTCAAGGTGATGGAGAGCAGCAGCGTTCTGTACGCGGCGATCGCCGCCCTCCCGCCCCGGCAGTTCGAGGTCATCGTCCTGCGCTACATCCTCGGCTGCCCCACCAACAAGGTCGCCTGGTTCGTGGACGTGGACGTGGGCGTGGGCGTGGGCGTGGGCGTATGGGCCGTGGGCCGTGGGCCACCACATCCGCCGGGGCCGAACGCCGCCGTGCACATGGACCGGCTCGCCGACGACGCCGAGTCCGCACCGCCCACCACGAAGCCGGACGGCGAGCTCGACGCCGATGTCGACGGAGCGCTGGTGACCGACAGCCCCGCGCGCCGCAAGAAGACCGGGCTCCTGACGAACCGTCCCATCCGCTGGACCGTCCGGCAACGACGGGGGCGAAGCTCTGGTGGTGACACTGCCCGCCGTGCCAGTGGCGGCTGGCCCCCAACACCCTGTCGGCGGCCCCGTGACTGGGTTTGCCTGCCAAGGACACGGGGCTGTCAGGCGCTGGTAATACGGAATGCCTGGTCGGCGCCGCCGGTGCAGGCGGTCTGCATGGCTTCGGCTCCTTCTGTGCGGGGCGCGAGGAAGCCGACACACAGGCCGCCGGACAGAGGCCGGAGCCGGTGTCCGCCCTGGGAGGGTTCCAGGCGGTACTTCTGGGCGGCGACGTCGGCGCAGGTGCGGGGGGTGAGGAGATAGCCCTCGCCCGGGCCGTCGACGGCCAGGCAGCCGATGCCCTTGTCGGGGTCGGGGTGGTGCCACTGGATGCGGTAGACGTTGCTGCCGAGGGATTCTACGTAGACCCGTGGCAGCGAGGTGCATGCGCCCTGGACTGCGATGTCGCGGGTGGTGCGGCCGTTCCGTTCGCGGCCTTCGGTCAGGCACAGGCCGCTTGCGGAGACGGGGCGCATGCTCGACCAGCCCGACTTGGGAGTGTTCGGGGTGCTGGAGGAGGGGGGCTTGCGCGTCGGCGGGTCTGGGTCTGGGTCCGGTGCGGGGGCAGCACCGGCGGACTCGATGGCACCAGCCCCGCCACCGCCCCCTGCCCCGCCATCAGCCCTGCCAGTCCCACCAGCGTTACCGGATCCGTCCAGGCCGGTGGATGGGCCCGGCGTGGTGGTGGACGGGCTGATGCCGGTGGGGGACGGAGCCGGGTCGGCGGCGGGCTGCGAGGTGCCGGAAGCGGACGGGACGCTGGTGGGGGATGGGCCGGCGGCCCGGTTCTGGGTGCGGCCGGTATCAGTGTCATCCTTCGGCCATAACCAGAAGGTGCTCAGGGCGGCCACGGTGAGGGCGCACAGACCGGCCACCAGAAACGTCACGGCCCGTCTACGGCGAGATCGTGACGAGGCGGTGGCTGCGGCTGGTACGGCGATGGGGGGCGGCAGCCGGTCGGCCTCGGCTCCAACGGCCACGCCCCCGGGCTTGTTGCCGAGGGAGCTGTCCGGCCCGGGGGACTGCGGGCGGAGGGTGTCCTGAGCGGGCACCTGTTCGGGTATGGGGTCCGCCGCGCTCGCGGCTTCGTCGTCGGGAGCTTTGTCAGCGGAGGGCGTCTCCTCCTGGGGGGAACTGATGCTTTCTCCGGCCGTCGGCGGTTCCGAGGCGACGGCCAGGCGCCGCCGGGCCGAGAGCCATTCTTCCGCTGCCTCGGGGCTCAGACCGCAGGCGCGGACGTAGGCGGCGAGCAGTTCTGCCCGCGGCAGCTCGTGACGTGCCAGGACCCCCGAGACCGTGGCGCGTGGCAGGACGTCGCCGACGGTGGCCGCGCGTCGTTCCAGTTCCCTGAAACTCACGTCCGCCCAGCGGCGCAGCTGACGCATCGCGGTGGTGAACTCGGCGGCGGTGTGCGCCGCGTTCGGGTCCGGGGCCGGTTCCATGACCACTCCTGATCGCTCATTTAGTCGAATGAGCTCAGTGTGGCGGTGGAGTGATCGATGACGCACCCGGATCCGAGGGTTCCTCTTGTCGGGGATGCGGTGGGAGGAAGCGCGGGGCGCGGGGCGTCCCGGGCAATGGCCGCGTCGGGGCCTACGCATCGGCTGGCCTCAGGCGCTGATGTGGCGATAGCCGGTGGTCCGGGACAACGGTGGCAGGGGCGCGACGGTGACGGTGGTACCGGGCCGGGGGGCGTGGATGACTTTGCCGTGGCCGATGTAGAGCGCGATGTGGCCGTCACCGTAGGACAGGACCAGGTCGCCCGGGACGAGCGCGGCGCGGGTGGTGGCCTTGCCCGCGTGCTTCTGGTCCCAGGTGGTGCGCGGCAGGTCCACTCCGGCTTTTGCCCAGGCCCGCATGACCAGTCCGGAGCAGTCGTAGCCGCGCGGGCCGGTTCCGCCCCACACGTAGGGCTTGCCTATCTGCGCTCTGGCGTAGCTGATGGCCTCGGCGGCCCCGGTGCGGCCCGGGACCTCTGTTGTCGGGGCGGGAGCGGTCCGTTTCGGAGCCGACGGACCGGTGATTCCGTGCCCGGAGCCGGAGCCGGAGCCGGAGCCGGAGCCGGAGCGGGCTTCGGGCGCGTGGCTTTCCGCGTCGTCGGCCAGGCGCAGCGTGTCGCCCGCGTAGATGAGAGTGGAGGCTCCCAGTCCGTTGAGGCGTTGCAGGGCGGCCACCGTGGTGCCGTGCTTCTCCGCGAGGCCGTACAGGGTGTCGCCGGGGACCAGCCGAACCGTCTTCGGCCGGACGGTGCTGTCCTTCCCCTTGGACGGGGCGATACGGCCGCCCTTGTCCTGCGCCTGGGCACTGCGGTCGCGCTGCTGCGAGTCCGGGTGTTCGGCCCTGTCCTCGCCCTTGCTCCTGGCCGGTGCGGGGACCGTGGGCCCGTATGACGGTTCGAGAACGACCGGCCGGGACGGGGAGGAGGCAGGGCCGGCCGCGGACGGGCCGTGGACGGCGAGCACCGCGCCCGCCAGGATGGCCAGTACGCCCAGCACGGCCAAGGCGCAGGTGCCCCATGCCGCCCGGGCCAGAGCCCCCCGCCTCTGGCTGGTCGGCCGCTTGCGGTGAAGTCCGCGCCGCGCGGACTGGATTCCGGTACGGCTCCCGATGACCCGCAGGTGCTTTCTCATCACATCCCCCTCTACGACCCCTCCGATGCGGGGCACGAGAACGAGACTCTTGCGGCAGGGCGATGTCCGGCAACGCCTTCGCCGTCCGGGACAGTCCGGATGTGTCCTAGCAGCTCAGAGCACCCGCAGATACGCTCCGGCACCGCTGATCCCCGCCCACGGGACGAGGGTCGGCGGAGCCGGAGCCGCACCACCGGTGTCCCCCCGTCATGTTTTTTTCGGTCCTGCAGGAGGGCCGCCGGCCTCCGGGCTCGGCATGACTATGTCCCCCTGTCGAAGGCATGACCTGAGGGAGGTGTCACCGGGCCGGCGCCCGGGAGGTGCCGTCGGAGACGCTGATGAGAGGTCCGGCCACCGCCTGGGCCGGCGCAATGCCGGGCAGCTCGCGGGCGGCAGGCCCGCACAACGTGGATGCGCGCGTACGACACCACCGCCGAGGCCGATGCGGCCGATCACCGACCTCTACCCGGGCGAGGCCAAGACCGACGCGAAGGACGCGGCGGTGATCGCGGACGCCGCCCGCACCATGCCCCACACGCTGCGCACCCTGGTACTCACCGACGAGATCACCGCTGAACTCACCGTGCTGACCGGCTTCGCCCCCGGGGGCCGGCAGCACCGCATCCGGCGCTGCCGGAACCGCTCCAGCCGCACACGACCTCAGCGTCGGCTGTCGCCGGGCGCGAGCAGACTGGTACCTCGGCGATCGCCTCCGCCGAAGGGTGGAAGTACTTCCGTACGTTCTCGGGCTTCTTGTGCCGGGACTTCGCCATCGGCATCAGCAGGCTCGCCCTGACCTTGACCAGATGCGTGAGTGTGGAATGTCTCCACTCATGGACATCCCCAGCCCGTGCGGGACTCGCCGCCGAGAGCGCTGCCGCACTCGCTTCAGGCGGCGCTGAAGCGGAACACCTGGTCGCTGGCTCTGCTGCACGTCGCTTGGATCGCTTCGGCGCCGTCGGTGCGGGGAGCCTGGATGCCGATGCACATGCCGCTGTCCATGGGGCGCAGTCGGTAGCCGCCGCCGGATGGCTCCAGGCGGTACCGCTGGCCGAGTGCGCTGGTGCATTCGCCCGGGGACAGTAACTCTGAGCCATAGGTCGGGGCTTGGTCGACGCCAAGGCAGCCGTCGGCTCCGGACTCCGGGTGTTTCCAATGGATGCGATAGATCTGGTTGCCGAGGGATTCCAGGGAGACCTGTGGCTGAGCGGCCTCGGCGCAGGGGCGCTGCACGGCGAGTTCACGATCGGTACGGCCGTTGCGCTCCCGGCCTTCGGTAATGCACAGGCCCGGTGAGTTCGCGGGGTGCATCGTCACCCTGCCGGCCTTGGGCATGCCAGGGGAGCTGGGTGCCTTGGCCGGAGGGCGACTGGGCTGGGCCGTGGTCACGGCGGCGTTCTGTTCGGACCCAGCGCCTGGGGGCGTTCTCCCTTGTTCCGCGCCGGACGGGGACGCACTCGGTGACGTGGGGGCGGACGGGGAGAGCGAAGAGGCGGGTGACGCGGTGTCCGAGGGGCCCGCGGTGGTGCGGGGGCCGTCGCTCGGCTGTGTGGTGACGGGCTTTCCGCCGCCGGGCCAGAACGCGAGCAGAAGAACCCCCGCGGCGGCGCAGACGCCGACGGCTGCCATCGGCAGGTGGCGGTTGCGGAATCTTCGGCCGCCGGGCTTTGCGGGCAGCAAGGGCGTACGGGGCGCGGTTGCGCCTACCGAAGCCTCGTTCCGCGGGTTTCCGGAGGTGCTGGTGCTGGCGCCCGTTTCCGTGCTCGTGCCGGTGTCGATATCGGCGGCTGCGCCAACGGCGGGGTCGGGTTCAGGGGCCGGCCTTGGTTCTTCGCTGGTCCGGTTCGGTACCGCGGGCTCCGCGCTCATTTGGTCCGGTACGGCGGGCTCCGCGCTCATGGCCAGTCGACGGCGCGCGTCCAGCCAGGCGTCGACGGTGGCAGCGTCGCCGCCGCACGCGCGGATGAAGGCGGCCAGAAGCTCTTCGCGCGGGAGGTCCTCCCGCGCCAGCACCCCGGAAACCGTGGCGCGCGGCAGTACATCACCCGCGTCGTTCGCCCTGCGCTCCAGCTGCCGGTAGCTGAGATCGGCCCAGTTACGTAACTGGCGCATCGCATGGACGAATTCCGCCGGTGTACGCGCGGCCTCCGAATTGGGCCCCATCCCCATATCTCCCCCTGATCGCTCGCATGCCCGAAGGGGACTAGTGCGAAAGCGAGTCGGCGAAGAGCTCGACGGCCGGTGATGGCAGAGAGCGGTCCAGCGGTCCGAGGCGGCTTCGGGTTCGGTCACGGTGTGATGTGGCGGTAGCTGACGACGTCGGACCGGTGGGCAAGCTCCGTGATGGTGACCGTACGACCGGAGCCGGGGGCGTGAATGACCTTGCCGTCCCCGATGTAGAGCTGAACGTGGCCACCGTTGTTGCTGATCACCAGATCGCCGGGCACAAGTTCGCTGCGGGTGGTGGCTTCGCCTGCCTTCACCTGGTCCCAGGTGGTACGCGGGAGCTTCACTCCGGCCTTCTCCCAGGCCCGCATCACCAGACCCGAGCAGTCGTAGCCGCGCGGGCCCGTGCCGCCCCAGACGTAGGGCTTGCCAAGCTGAGCTTGCGCGAAGGCAACAACCGCCTTCGCCCCGGCCTTCGCCCCCGACTTCGGCGCCTTCTTCGGCGGATCCGACGTCGGCGGGTCGGTCTTCGGCGGATCCGACTTGGGCGGATCAGTGTCCGGAAGATCGATCTTTTGCGGTTGCGTGGAGTCCGGGGTGGCGGGGACGCGCAGGGTGTCGCCGGCGTAGATCAGTGTCGAGGTGCCCAGATCGTTCAGCCCCTGAAGGGCCTTGACGCTCGTGCCGTGAATACCGGCGAGGGCGTAGAGCGTGTCACCGGGGCGCAGGGTGACTTTCTCGACGACCGTGCCGGTCGGTTTCTTCGGCATCTCCTTCACCGGCTCGGGCGTCTCCTTCACCGGCTCGGGCATGACCGGCCCGTACGGCGTCCGCGGCGAGGGAACGGGCGTCGGCTGGACCTCCAGGGACGACGACTCAGAGGGGCCATGCACTGCCAGCAGCACCCCGCACACCAGTGAGAGCACGAACATCACCACCAGCGAGGCCACCGCCCACAACCGCTCGCCACGGGTGCTCCGAGTCCGGGGCTTGCGGTGCGACACCGGCCCCTTCGCCTGAACCCGCGCCTGCGCCGTCCGCGGCTGCCTGCGTTGCGGAGCCTGCCGCGGGGGCCTGGGCAACGTCTGCTGTGTCATCACAACCTCCCTCTCGGGCCGCGACCTCCGCAGCTCCGAGATGAGGCTTTATCGCCGTCGTGGTGTCCCACCAGATCCTCAGGCGTCCCGGACAGTCCGGATCCGTCCACGCTCACGAAACCCGGCCGGGCACACCGTCCGACCAACCCCGGATACCGGTCCTGACCAGCACGGACGAACCTGGACTGTCCGGGCCGCCGCAATCCGTTGCCCCACCCCCACCCCCGCGGCAACGCTTCTCTCATCGCCCCGCACCACCCGGTCGGCGCCTGAACAAGACGCCCTCCAGGGGCAGATGCCGGGCACGCCCCGCCGCCAGCCATCAGTGCACCCATGCACCAGCGGCGGAAGCGCCCTCACACACATCACGTCCACAAGGAGCATCAGTATGCGCAGTACACGTGCCCGCTCACTGGCGGTCGCCACCGTCGCCGCAGGTCTGCTGGCCGGCGGTATCACCGCCGGCACCACCGGCGCCTTCACCAGCGACAAGCCCACCGACACGATCGCCGAAGCGGCGGCCGCGCGGCCACAGAATCAGCCCAAGACCCAGGGCGAAGACGCGGTGAATGCCGCAACGGGGGCCGGACAGGCGCCGACAGCGCCGCGGGCGGCTGCGGCAGAGGGCTGCAAGACCGACACCTCGCAGTACGAGATCCGCAATCACTGGGTGAACATCAAGACCGCCAATCTCAAGGTACGCATCACGCGGTGCGTGGATTCGTCCGGGAAGCTCACCCCGAGCACCACCACACGCATCTTCGCCACCACGACGACGGCCGGCGACTGGCTCTACGGCGCCACAGTCACACCGGAGCCTGTTCCCGCCATCATCAAGGCCACGGACCGCCAGTACATCCTTGAACAGGACATCGATTCCAAGACCTGCCTGGCGGTCAAGAACGGCCCGTTCTGCTACCACAACAACATCACGTTCACGATCACCGTGAACAAGACGGGCACCAAGTGGGAGATCAGGACCAAGGACACAAGTCTCGACGACGACATCGTTCCTGCCTGACCCTCCCTGCCGCCGGACAGCATCGGCGGGCGCGCCTCCTCGTCAGGGCCGGAGGCAAGGACGCAGGGGCGGTTCCGTCCTTGCCTCCCGGATAACGGGCCCATGGGTCTCCCGGTCGCACGGATGCGCCGCAGGTTCTGCATCTGGGCTTCCTCGAAGTGCCGGCGAGCGCTTCGAGAAGGCCCTGAATGTCACCCTCGACTCGGTGGTGTTCCGCTCCGGCGGCCAGGACCTGACCATCGCCGGACAGCTGGTACCGCGGTGATCCGCTGAGCATGGGACAGGAGAACCACGACGAGTGGCGCGCGGCCATCAGGAACCCTGACGTGGTGCGGGCGATGCTGGAGGACTACAGGGCCGGTCCCACCGTCGACCGGCGGCACGAGGAGGACGACCGCGCCGCCGGAGTACGGATCCGGTGCCCGGCGCTGATCCTGTGGTCACTCCGGGACGACCTGGAGGACCTGTACGGGGACCCGGTGAAGATCTGGCGGCAGTGGGCACCGGACGTACGGGGCCACGGCATCGACTCCGGGCACCACATGGCCGAAGAGGCTCCAGAAGAGCTCGCGTCCTCCCTCGCGGGCTTCTTCACCGGGCGGCCTGAGTAAGAACCCCCTCTGGGCCGCCTCCTGCTCGCCTTCCGGGAGGGCGGAAGCACGCTGATGTCTGGCAATGGGCACAAACGGAAGCGCTCGGTGCACGAGCGTTACTCAGCGGGCGCACAGGCTCCGTGCTGCTCCGTGAGCGGGGCTTTCAAGGTAGCCACAAGGTTTGTACAAGGGCTGTCGATCAGGGTTGGCCCGTCATCAACCGCCCCCTGGAGGACGAATGAGAAAGCGAATAGCTGCAGCCGCTGCGATAGCCGGTGCAGTCGCAGCGTCGGTGCTGCCGGTAACCGCCAACGCGAGCACCTTGGATTCGACAAGCGCCTCCGCATCGGCGCGGGCTGTTCAGTCTGTGCCCCGGCCGGCTACGGGGGCCGCCCCCTCCGCCTCTCAGTTGGCGTCCGCGGCGTTGGCGCCGGGCGAGCAACTGACGGTAGTGGCCGAGGGCAACGTCGGAGCTCTTGCTTGCTTCCCGTGGTCCTTCGACGAATGGTATGGCTGGTCGACCGGTGAGGCATGCCGTCCGGGCTTGACGACGGCCGAAGTCTATGCCGAAGAGGGGGAATGCGCCTTCCTCGTGGTGAAGTGGTGGAATGCCAGCGGTGGTTCGCTGGGCAGCCAGCGCATGACGCCCGCAGCATGTGACGGCACCACCAGTAGATGGACATCGCGGGCTGCTCCCTCGGGTGCCGCGCGTGTCCAGGTCAGCATGGGAAGGTCCTGACGTGGCGCTGAACACCACTTCGCGCCGCGTCCTCGCGTGGGCGGCGAGCCTGTCAGCCGCTGCGACACTGATGGTCAGTGGCACAGCTTCCGCCGCCACCATTGAGTACTACAAGACCTTCTCCTCCAGTGCGAACTACATCACCAAGTCGGATGCCAACGGGGCGTTCAACGCCCAGGTGACCTGGCCGACCACCAACAGGCCGCTGGCATGGTCGTTCGACATCAGCCCGACACTGGAACGCACTGCCACCGGCAATATGCGCTGCACGGCCAAGGTACCCAGCTTTCCCAACTACGACGACACCCATGGCAGCATCCCCGTGGACTACAAATGGCACTCCAGTGTGTCGGGGCCGCACAGGGTGAACACCAGCTACTGGTATGTGCTCAACGCTCAGTGCAAGTTTCCTTCCACCGTCAACGGTACGGGGGGAACCACGACGGTGACGTTGAAGTTCAACTACAAGATGTCGACCACCTCTGCGTTCGCGCGAGGGAACGGACCGGCCTACCAGTCGCGCGTGGCCTTCACACCGGCCTAGAGCCTCTCGTTTGGATCTTGCTGGGTCCCAGCCAGATCCAAACGAAGGACCCTAGGTACTCCAGCCGGACGGGTGGTGTCCTGGGTACAGCGCAGCATGTGCATGGGCTCGACGGCATATCCCCCGTCGATCCAGCTGGCTGACCTCCTCGCCGGCGCAGTCCGGTTGTCCCGGCAACGTCAAACCGCTGCGCCGCGCCGCCCGGCGACGGCTTCTTCCCGGTCCCTCTCGAACACCCGGACCAATTCGCCGACTTCGTCGCCACCGTTGACGATATTCCCGGCAGGGTCGTAGAAGCACTGTTTTTGTCACGGTCAAAGCCAGCTCCAGTCGGGATGGTGCCGTTTCGTCGGCACACCCGCTGTGAAATATGGGGGTAGAAATGAAGGATGACGCTCGCTGGATCCTCGCCTTCGACGCGTCATGCGCAACATGCCGCAAGGTGTCCGACGCCGTGGCGCGGGCCAGCGGCGACAGACTTGATGTGTTGCCACTGTCGCACCCGGAGGTACAACAGCTGCGAGAGCGCGGCTTGGGGAAGGACGCCCCGTGGCGGCCGACTCTGCTCCTGGTGCGTGGCTCCACGCTTCGGGCGTGGACCGGCCCCACGCTCGGTCTGCATCTGGTCCGGTGTCTCGGGCCGCGCTCGACCGTTCGCGTCCTGCAGGCGCTCGGTGACCTGAAGCGGGTGGGCGGCCATGCGCCCTCCGAGCCAACGGCGTACCGGCCGAGCCGGATGGGCCGTGCCCAGTTTCTGCGGCTTGGTGCCGGGGTTGTAGCCGGTGCCGGGCTCGTTCTCGCCGGCCGTACGCCGGCAGTCGCCGAGGACCGGGCCTGTGTCTCCGCACGGAAGTGGGTCCGCGACAACAAGGGCAACCTGCCGCGTGAGTACGACAACTTCATCACTCACCCGATGGCTGTTCGCAGGGCCGTCTTCGCCGAGCTCGACCCACAAGACCGCAGCGACCTGTGGGTGGAACACATAAACCGCTACCGGGCGGTGCACCCGAATCTCTCCCGGCAGTGCGGAAGTGTTCTTGATGAGGCACTGGCGCTTCTCTCGGTGCCATCCACATTCGCCGTCGAATCCGGGCGTGGCGCCGCAGCCCTACAGCGCTTGGACGCGCTGACCACCGAAGCCCAGCAGGCGTTCGGGCCCCTCGAGGCGGGCAGGCTGCTGTTCACCCTCGGCCCCGACGACCGGGCCGACACGGCGGTCGCCGCAGCAGGGTGCGATTGCAACTACGACCAGCCCTGGTGCGGGCTCTTTGGCGCACCCGGCGGTATTTGCATGTACGGCGGCTGCAGCGGCTCGTCCTCCGGCTGCGGCGCGGGGTGGTCGAAGCCCTGCGACGGCGACTGCTGGCTTTGAGTTCAGAGCTGCCCGGTGGGCCAGCCCACTGATCCGATCGCCCCGCTGTACCGCCCGCCGCCCGCCGCCCGCTGCCCGCCGGGCTCGGGCGGTCCGCTTACCGTGGTCGCCGTGGAAATGGGCCGAGGGACGTCGAGAAGCAGCCTTGAGCGGCCGGGGGCCGGTTCGAAGAGTTCCGGCCCCCGTGTCCCGTCCACCGGCGTCGACGGCGCCGGTGATCTTGCGGGGTCATCTCCGCCAGGACGGGGACTTGGGCCGCCCCGGGCTGCTCGTGGAACCAGGATCCCAAGCCATTCATCTGGGTCAAGACCGCCAACCGGATCCCCGAATCCGTCGCCACCCACTGCCACGAATCTCTGACTCAGGGCACTGGTGCCAGGCGAGGGCGTCGCGGACGGGGTGGGTGGTCGCGGCGGTCAGTCCGCCGGCCACCAAGCCGCAGGCAGCCAGAACCGTGACGGTGTGGGACGGGACATGCATGTTTCCTGTCCACGACATAGTGCGGCGCCGGTGCCCACGAACCCGCTGGTCCTATTGACGAGCTCGGTTGGAACATCCGGGGCGGCCGCCCGGAATCACTTGGCTCGCAGGCATCCGTCAGTCCATCGATTTGCGGGCGAGTACCGCCTCCATGACGCGGACGACATCGGTGACATCCTGCGGCCCGTCCTGCCAGCGCGCCGCCACATGGCCATCTGGCCGCACGAGGACGGCTCCTCCTGGCTTCTCGGCATCACCGATCCGCAATTCATAGAGCTCTGCCCACGTCCGAGGCCCCATGAGATCCACATAGTCATCCGCACGGAGCCCACCCTCTGGTTCGAGCGCGTGCACGCCGAACGCCCGGACCGGAACGTGGGCCGCGTGTCCTATGTCTTCCACCCACTTTGCCGCGGGTCCGGCGAACGCCAGGCTCCAGTGCCCGTCGAAGAGTTGGATTGACGACCACGAGTCACCATGGGCATCTCGCAGGAGCACATGCGGCGCGCGAGCTCCAGGACGCGCGGTGACGTTGTACTGAGTGACCGTGGAGTCCCGCTGCGGGCTTCCGTCGTCGACCAGCGCGTCGCTGCGGTAGACGTGCCCGAATTGCTGTCCCAGGGAGTGGAACTCCTCACAGGCTGCCGTATTGCATCGAATGCAACACATCTCGCGCTGCACCAACTCGCTGAGCTGCAGTTGGTGCCCAGGTTAGCGCCGGGTCGGTGGCTGGTTGGGATGCGCTGACCTGGGCACCCGTTACTGACTCAACGATGATGCGTTAGATGCATCGTGAGTGCTGTCGTTGACATGCCTGGAGCCGCGCGCCTGGTCCTCGCCGACGGTGTCGTGCACCTGGACCCCGAACCCGCCGTCCTGGAAGCGATGTTGGAAGGCTGGGCACTGCAGCAGCGCACGCGCTTCTTGAGGGAGTCGACGATCAACCCCCGGATCGCCCTGGTCCGTCGACTGGCCCGATTCACCAATGAGTACCCGTGGCAATGGGACCCCGCCGAGGTGGAGGCATTCTTCGACGATCTTCGTACCCGGCGCCCTGGCAGGCCGCTGGCGGTGTCGACCGCACGGAACTACCAGAACGACCTGCGGCTGTTCTTCGACTACATCACCGACGCCCGCTACGGCTGGCCGTCCACGTGCAACGAACGATTCGGCCGGGCTCCGGTCCAGCTTCTGCACGAGTGGAACACGATCACCCACACCAGCGAGTACGAAGGAGCCGCCGAATGCCGTCCGCTCACCCTTTTTGATGCCGCCGACGGCCGCGTCGAGGAGATCCGCGCACGACGGCGCAAGGGCTCACTCGCGGCCCTTCGCGACGCCATGATCTTGAAGACGGTCTACGCCTTCGGCCTGCGGCGCCAGGAAGCCTGCGGCCTGGACCTGTGCGACCTGCGCCGGAATCCCAAGGTCGCCGACTACGGCCGTTTCGGAGCAATCTTCGTCCGTCACGGCAAGGTTTCCAAGGGCGGGCCCCCCAAGCGCCGCAGCGTTCTGACCGTCCCTGAGATGGACTGGATCGTCGGCGTTCTCGACCAGTACGTCAGCGAGGTCCGCCCCGCCTTCGTGCCTGGCAAGCACCCAGCGTTCTGGATCACCGAGCGCCACGACCGGATGTCCCTGAGACGGCTGAACGACGCCTTCGAGACAGCGCGCCGGGCCGCCGACCTGCCCGCGGAGCTGGACCTGCACTCGCTGCGGCACATTGTCTCCGCTTAGTTTCCGTGTGCGATTGACTCCGACTGAGTAGTTGACCAGGGTGTTTGGGCTTTGCGCTCAGCTGTGTGGTGTTTCTACTGTCAGCGCTCTTGATCCTGAGCTTCTTCTCGTCCCGTGGCTGGCAGTCCTGGGACATCGAGTACCGGCCGTTGATCCCCGAGGGGATGCCCGTGCTCATCGACGACGATCTGTGCTTCGAGGACGGCCCGGCTGCGCCGCGTCCGACGGCGGTGGTGAACCGGTGGCTGCGTGAGCTCCCGGCCAGCGGGGCGCCGGCGCCGAGCTCGTGGGAGAACTACGCACGGGTGGTCAAGGAGTGGATGGAGTTCCTGGCCGAGCATGGGGTGGGGTTGTTCGACTCGCGGGTGCGGTTGAAGGCCTCGTTGAGCCGGTTCGCCGAGCACCGGGCGGCGGGGCCGTGGAAGGCCCGGTTCGCGGCGACGACGTGGGGCCAGCACATGAGCATCCAGTCGCTGTTCTACCGGTGGGCGATGCACGAGGAGTACGCGACCGCCGAGCCGTTCACCTACCGAGCCGCGCGGGCGCTGTTCGCCGGAACCGGCCGGGAGGTGAAGGTGAATCTGGCGGTCCGCCGCACCCCGAAGCCGCACGTGACGGTCAAGTACCTGGAGCCGGACTTCACCGAGCTGTTCCGCAAGGGGCTGCGGGGGCTGGCTCCGGACGGCTCGCAGGACACCGGTTTCCACGGCCGGGAGCTGAGCCGCAACGGGGCGGTCGAAGATCACGCGCTGGCCACCGGGATGCGGCTGCAGGAGTTCACCTACCTGCTGCCCTGGGAGATCCCCGCTCTGCCGCCGGAGCCGACCGCGGTTCCCATCCCGTTCCCGGTGCCGGCCGGGATCACCAAGGGCAAGAAGGTCCGCACCACGTGGACTTCTTACGAGGCTCTGGCCGGGCTGCACGACTATCTCGACCTGGACCGGGCCGCCACGACGGAAGGCTCGCTCTGGCGGCCGCCGCGGCGTTGGGGCGAACCGCTGAAGGTGAGCGAGCCGGATGCCCGGGGAGGGCTGATCAACGGGGTCCGGCGCCCGTGGGAGTCGCTGACGCCGGCCAAGCGGCGTCGTCTGGTCGCCCCGGAGGGCGGTTCGTGCCTGCTGGCGGTGAAGAACGGCGGTGGCCCGTTCACGGCCTGGGCCACGGTCTTCGAGCGCACATCAGACCGGATACGAGCTCGCTTCGAGCCCCGGTTCCCGCACGTCTGGCCCCACCGATGTCGCCACACCTTCTCCATGAGGACCTTGGAATACCTGGTCACCGGGCATTATCGGCAGGCCGCGAAGCTCGTGCGGGACACCGATGCCGACGCCGCTCTCGTCTTCTACTTGAGCAAGGCGGACCCGCTGCTGGTGCTTCGTGATCTTCTAGGCCATTCCACCGTCCTGACCACGGAAAAGTACCTCCGCCGCCTGGATACGACCCGCATCTACCGGGAGGCATACGAGGTGGCCGGGGCCGCTGCTGGGCTTACCGAGGACTCGGTCGCCGAGCGGGAAGCTGCGGCCGAGTTCGACGATGAGCCCGAGGACGGTGGCCTCTGATGCCGACCATGCTGACCGACGAACCCCTCGGCCTCACCTGCGTGTTCAGCGATGGCAGCCGCGCCGACTACAGCCTGGACGGGCTGCCCAACCCTCATCTGGCCCGGGATCTGGCCATCGGTCTCGTGGACCTGATCCATCCGCACGGCACCGCGGGCTCGGAGGGCACCGTCAATTTCTACGTCCAGTCGCTGCGGAGCATGGTCCGCATCCTGGCCGCTCAGGGCTTCACCGGTGGTGCCGCCCAACTGCGGCGAGGACAGCTGGCCGAGTTCTGGATGTCCAGTCCATCGAGGCTGGAGGCCATGACCCGCAGTTTGCTGGAGGGCTATGCCCAGTGCGGCGGCATGCTCGGGGAAGGGGTGCTGGAGCTTGCTGCCGGGCGGCGCTTCAACATCCAGCCCTTCCGCCAGTCCTTGCCGCCCTATTCGGAGGAGGACTGGCAGCGGCTGACCGGGGTCTGCCGGGCCTTGGTCGATGATTCGTACGCCGCCCACCGCCGGGTCCTCGCGGATGCCGCCGGCGGCCGGCACCCTCTCGAAGGAGGCTGGGAGCCGGGCAATCTGCGCTGGCTGCTGGCCCGGGTCGGGCCCGTCAGCATCTCCGAGTTCGGCCGGCACCTGAAGGTCTCGGCGGCGGTGGTCCACAATCGCGGCGGCTTCCACGACGCGACCCGGGCCGCCTTCCCGCACCTGGACGTGCTGATCGCCTACCGGCTGCTGTTCGGCATCTACTCCGGCATCGTCCCCGACGGCATCGCCGAGCTGGTGGTCGAGGACATCGACTGGGCCGGCGACTCGACGGTCCTGCTCTCCTACATCAAGCGCCGCACCGCGGCGGAGAGCCTGAACCTGCCCCGCCGGGCGGTCCGCCTGCTGGAACAGTGGCTCGCGCACTCCGCGCTGCTGCGGACCTTTGTGACCTCGGAGGAACGCCGCAAACTCTGGGTGGGAGTGAGCCGGGCCGGTGGGGACCGCCGCGTCCGCCAGATCGACCGGGTCGCCATCCAGCGGTGGGCCCTTCGCCATGCCGTCGTCGGGAACGACGGGCAGCCCCTCAAGATCCACCGTTCGCGGATCCGCACCACCCACGAAGCCATGCGGGACAAGAGCACCTGGACGGGCAGCGGGCGGGCCACGATCGATCCGAACCACAGCCCGGACGTCGAGGGCGATCACTACCTCACCGCCACCACTCCGGCTCAGCAGCACGCTGTCGAGACGGTCATCGAGGACGCCCAGCACGACATGCTCCGCCTGGCTCACCCGCCGACCGTGATCACCGAGGAAGATGCGGCCGCGCTGGCGAACGGCTATCCGCAACTGGTCGCCGAGCTGAATCTGGATGACGCAGTGATCGACGAGTTGGTCGGTGGACAGCGCGATGTGTTCACCGCCGCCTGCGGGGACCAGCTGTCCGGGCTGCACGGCCCGAAAGGGAAACCCTGTCCGGCCCGGCCCTGGGTCTGCCTGCTCTGCCCGCTGGCCGTCTTCGCTCCCCGGCACGCGGGCAACGTACTGCGGCTCAAAGCGTTCTTCTCCCGGCAGTGGCAGCAGATGCCCGCCGCCCACTTCATGGCCGTCTTCGGCCCCTATGCCACCCGCATCCAGCAGGTCCTGGAGCGCTTCGACCCTGCCGTGCTGACCGCGGCGGCCGGCGATGTCGGGGACCAGGACGACGAGCTGCCCCTGCGGCCCGAGGAGATGACCGCGTGACCACCGCCCTCGCCACTGCCCCCGCCTTCGACGGCCGGTCCGCGGTCTTCGCCGACGCCGATGTCTGCCGCGAAGCCGGATTCACACTTCCCGAGGGAGTGAGCCGTCCGGTGTTCGAGGACGACATCTGGGACTTCACCGACGTCGTCGGCCTGCCCGTCCAACTCGCCCTCTGCACTCGCCGCTTCGACTTCACCAACATCACCGATGCGCGGTGGCGGCTGGTCGGCAAGGAGCTGGTCCTGGCCATGCTCGCCCCACGGCACCCGGCGGTCGCTCCGCTGCCCCGGGCCCATCGCACCGCCCTACACCTGCGCAGTTGCGCGGGCCGCTTGGATGAGCTCGTCTGGTTCTGCCGATGGTTGTCCGAGCACGGGGTATCGAGCCTCGCACAGGTCGACACCCGCATCTGCGACGCCTACCTGGCCCACCGGCGCTACGTCCTCGACGAGCACGGCGCGGTCGTCGGCGAACAGAGCCCGGGAACCCGCCGCAGGGCCGCACAAGTTGCTGTTGACCTGGTCAACTACGGCGAGTTGTTCACCGCTGACCGTGTTCCGGCCGATCTGCGGCCCTGGGGCGGGGCCACCGCCTCCGCCGTCGCCGAGATGCCCTGCGGCCGGACCGAGAACAAGACCCAGCCCGTCGACGACGCCGTCATGCAGCCGATGCTCGCCGCTGCCCTGTTCCTGGTCTCCACGCTGGGCCCGCATGCTGTCGAACTCGCCCGGCAGATTCGGGAAGCCGACAGGCTCTCCACCCGCAAAGCACCAGGGCTCCGCTCAGTCCACGTTGCCCCGGTGGCCGAGTTCACCGAGCTGCTGAGCGAGTACAGCGATACGTGCACACCCTTGCCGATGCTCGCCGACCACCACGTCGCCGACCGGCTTGCCAGCGGCTGGTCCCCCGATGACCCCCTGCTGACAGTGGCCACGGGAGTCCTGGCTCGTCAGGCCGGGATCACCCAGTTCGAGGCCCGCTGGATGCACCGCCTGCGCGGCCCGCTGGAAGACGCGGTCGCCTCGGTCGGGGTGAAGGAAGTCTTCGCCCGGAAGGCTGTCGCGGTCACAACGGCGGACACCTCGTCCGTATTGCCCTGGACCTTGCCGCTGCACCGTCTCCAGGCCGTCGCTCTGGTCGGCATCGTCCGCACTGCCGCGATGATTGTGCTGGCCACGGCCTCCGGCATGCGCGCAAGCGAGCTGATGGAACTCCGCATCGGCTGCCGGCGGCCCCTCGAAGAGCCCGCCCCCGGCCTCACCCGATACCGGCTCGCCAGCAAGATCGTCAAAGGGCAGCCGCTGGGCGGCACCGACGACGAATGGGTCGTCATCGAGCCCGTCTATCGCGCCGTCGAACCCGCCGAAGACCTGCACGACGACCACCGGGACGGCGCTCTGCTCTTCGGACGGTTCGCCTTCTCCGTCCGCTACAAGTGGTTCCGCAACTGGGTCAACTCCCCGGCGGGGCACCGCCTCGGCCTCGCTCCCATCCCCGATGGACAGGTCAATCTGCGGAGGCTGCGTCGCACGCTGGCCCTGGAAATGGCCTACCGACCGGGCGGCGTGCTGGCCTCCAAACTTCACCTCAGGCACATCGCAGTGGCCACAACAGAAGGGTATGCCTTCCGCCCCGGCGGGGCCCAGGCCGAGTTGCTGGCCGAGGTGAACAAGCACGAGAGCGACCGGAACCTGGACCTGGTTCTGACCGAGTTCCGGAACTACCAGCAGGGCATCCTCCCGGCCGGCCCCGGCGCCCGGAGTCTCACCGAGTTCTTCGCCAGCATCGACGAGAAGCTCGAACCGGCGGCAGCCACGGCACCCAAGACCCAGCGCAGCGACCGCGACGTGCTCAACCTGCTGACCAAACGCGCCAAGGTCCTCCACCTCGGCCCGGCGAACTACTGCTGGTTCACCGACCCGTCCCGAGCACTCTGCCTCAAACTGGCCGGCACCCCGACCGCCGACCGTCCGCTGATCGGGATGTGTGACTCCGCCCGCTGCCCGCAGGCCACCCATCACCCCTGTCACCGGCCCGTCTGGGCCGACCATGCAGAGCGCACCGAGACCTTCCTCGGCCAGCTCGGCACCACACGCAAGACCGAGCGCACCCGACTCCAGGCCGATTACGACCGGGCCCTCCGCGTCGTCGCCGAGATCGACGCCGCCCGCAACACCATGAACGAGGAATCCGCATGAGAATCTCCACAGCCCAGCGGACCGAGAACGAGAACCGTATCCGGGCCGCCATGGACCGGCTCCTTCGCGGCGAGCTCCCGCCCGGCGGAAAGTGCGACATCAAGACCCTCGCCGGCGAGGCTGCAGTCGACCGCACCGCGTTCTACGGCACTCGCCCCTACTCTCACCTCCGCGTCGAGTTCGAACGGCGCCTGCGGGCCCTCCAAGATGCCGGCGAGATCCCTGACCCCCGCGAAGCCCAGATCGCCCGGCTCAAGACGGAGAACGCCAAGCTCAAGGAACGACTGGCCGCGTCAGAGCAGACGATTGACGAGTTCACCGACTTCCGAACCCAGGCCCTGGCCCGGCTCGGTGCCCAGCACGAGGAGATCGTCTGGCTCCGCGAGACCGCCGCCGGAACAAGCCGGATCAGCCGCCTTCCGCCATCATCACGGACCACGGTGATCGGGAGCTGCAACTGACATCGCGGCCCGCTCGTTTCGTCACGCTGGCATTGCCTGGAAACGATTAGCCTCCTCCGACCTCCAGTAAGTAACTTGGCACCTGCCCGATGCCCGCTCACCAGGGAGTTTCCATGTTCGAAGACATCCGGGGCCTTGCTCCAGAACGTGCTGCACGGCTCGCCTCCCTCGTCGAGTGCTGCCGGCCGTTGCTGGAGCAGGGCAGCGGCATGGAAGCGGTTCAGCAGTTGCTGAGAGACAGCGGCACCAGTGTCATCGACACAGTCGCCGTCACTCGCGAACTGCTGGGAGCAGGGCCGGGATCCCTGGCTGAGGCCAAGACGATCGTGCTGTCAAGCGCCGCCAGGGCCACCGAGCTACGGGTTCACCAGCAGTTCGTGGAGGGGATCGAGCAGGCGACGGATGTCGGTGACGCCATCCTTCAGCACGCCCCGTCCCGCGGCAACACCATGAAGATCGTCGCCATCGACGGCGCTGGCGGGTCCGGAAAGACCACCTTGGCTGCCGCCGTGGCCGGATACATCGGTGACTGCGTCGTCGTCCACTGCGATGACTTCTACCGTCCCATGCCCGAGCACGAGCGCGAGCGTCTCGATGCCGAACAGGGCTACCACCGCTACTTCGACTGGCAGCGACTCCGCACTCAGATCCTGGAGCCCTTGCGAGCCCATCGGGCCGCCCGCTACGAGACCTACGACTGGGCCACTGGGCAGCTCGGTGACTGGCGAGAGATCGCTCCCCGGACCGTGGTGATCGTGGAAGGGGTCTACTCCGTCCGCCCGGAGCTGTCCGCCTACTACGACCTAACCGTCTACGTCGACACCCCACGCGAGATCTGCCTACAACGGTTGCGAGAACGCTCCCAGGATTCAGAGGAGTGGATCAAGCGTTGGCGGGCTGCCGAGGACTACTACATCGACACCACGCAGCCCCAGACCAGAGCCGCACTCGTCGTCAAGAGCGGTTGAGCAGAGGGGAAGCCGCGATCACCGAGACCGTCGGCGGACTTCCCACGCCTCATACCCTCGCCGCCTGCCGGTGTGGTGTCGGTCACGTCAGTAGACCTGGAATGCAACACAGCCGACCATCACGGTCGCGAACACGGCCTCGACGATCCGACCTGGTCAATCGCTACACAGAGCCATCCGCACACAGCCTCTGCGGACACAAGGCATTGCTACGTGACCCATCTGATCGAGTTCGGTTATCCAGAGAAGTTCGTCCAAGAACAGGTCGGCCACGCCTACGCCAGCACCACGGCCATCTACAGCCACGTCTCGGACGAGTTCCGAAACCGGCTGCTGCGACGCTCACTGCAAGCCCGGCACGGTGATCTATGGGGGCAGGAATCATGATCAGGAAGATGGGCATCGACTGGCAGCTACGGATCCGGATGGCGGAGAAGGGCATGTTCCAGACCACGGAACTCGTTCCGCTGCTGGCCGAACGCGGCGTGCATCTGTCACGTGAGCAGGTGTTTCGTCTCGTGACCCAGACACCGCAACGGCTGTCCATGGACACGCTCGCCGCGCTGTGCGACATTCTCGCGTGTGAGCCCAACGACCTGATCCGGGTGGAGGTCGCCAACGCTGAGGTGCGCAAGACCGTCGGCGAGCAGACAGCGTCTCGGCCGCAAGCGCGTCGCACGACGATCCGGCGCCCAGGCGCGGAATGACCGCTTCTCTCCGCCTCGACGAGGCCCACCGACAGGTCGTCGCCCACCTGACCGTCCGGCTCATGGGGGTGACCGGCGAACAGGCAGCGCAGGCACTGGAGCGCGGGAAGATCACAGCACGTTCCTGCGTCGCCCTTGCCCGCCATTTCCAGGATCACCCAGACGCCTTGGCGAATCCGGGCCCGACACCTCCGCAGAATCTGGTGCGGCTCGCGCATGCCCTGGCGGCCGCCGGACACGGCCCGGTCACCCTGCCGACCTGCGCCGGCTGCGGAAAGACCTCGCACCAACTCACGCATCGCCTCCCGGCCGGACACTGCTGTTCGGCCTGTGCTCGTCGGGTACGACCGCCGAAAACCTGCTCAGGCTGCGACCGACAGATGAAGATCAACGCCCGGGGCCCCAACGGGCCGCTCTGCGGCACCTGCTACGGCAAGCACGTTGCCACCACATGCGGGCAGTGCGGGCGCGTACGCCGCGCGACCTACCGCATGCCCGACGGCAGTGTCCGCTGTCAGGGGTGCCACCCACGCCCTGAGCGCACCTGCGTCAGGTGCGGAGTTCAAGCCCCAGTCCAAGCCATCTCGGCAGACGGACCGGTCTGCCGGCGCTGCTACCGACAACCTGAGCGCCGCTGCGGCAGCTGTGGAGAAGTACGCACGGTCGACCGGCGCGGTGGCGACGGCAGGCCCGATCTGTGCTCCCGCTGCTATAGCGCTCCGCCGGTTGCCTGCTCCTCCTGCGGCCGGCTCCGGACCTGCGCGCGCAGGGTGGCGGGCAAGCCGTTTTGCCAGAGCTGCTGTCCCCGCCCTACGGGCCCATGCGCACGCTGTCTCCACGACCGTCCTGTCCACGCGTACTGGCCGATGGGCCCAGTCTGCAAACACTGCTACGCGGCAGTGCGCGCACGTCCCGTCGCCTGCGCTCAGTGCGAAGAGCGACGTCCACTCATCGGTTCCACCGAAGCAGGGGCCAGCATCTGCGGCCCCTGCGCCGGAGTCGACCTCACCTACGCGTGCCAGCGCTGCGGCACGAGCGACAGAATCTTCCGCGAGCAGTTGTGCACCCGCTGCTTCACCACGAAACAACTGACCGAAGCTCTCGGAGGACAAGACCAAGCGGTCCCCACACAGCGACAGAACTTCCACTCGGCTCTCGCCACCGCAGGACACCCCCGCAGAGTGGCGCACTGGCTGACCCGCGCCGGAGTACCCGCCCTCCTGTCCCAGCTAGCCACCTCCGATGAGGAGATCACCCACCAACAGCTCGACGACCTCCCCAACACGCCGACCACTCGCTACATCCGCGACGTCCTCGTCGTCGCCGCGGTCCTGCCGCCGCGCGACGAACGATTGGAGGCCCTGCCCCGCTGGGCAGACGCCCTCTCGGCCCAGGCACCGCTCCCCCAGCGGCAGCTCGTCACCCCCTTCACCCATTGGTATCTGCTCCACCGCATCCGCCGGGCCCACCGGCACCGCCCGCTACGCGCCAGCACACAGCACCAGATGCGATCGCGACTGCGCCGGGCCCTGGAACTGCTCGACTGGCTCGACGAGCACGGCACCGCTCTCGGGGAACTCACACAGCCAGAACTCGAGATGTGGCTGGAGGAAGGGGCTGTAGAACGTCGTGAGGTGCGTGCCTTCGTTACCTGGGCGCGAGGTCGGGGCCTTGTCGGTGAGCTCGTAGTTCCCCGGGCACGCATCGCCGCCCCCAGCGTCTTCATGACGGACGAGGAGCAGGCCGAGCAGCTGCACCCGTGTCTCAGCGACGATTCTCTGCCTCTTGATGTTCGTACGGCTGGTGCCCTGACGCTCCTCTTCGGGCTGCAGCACACCAAACTGCTCGAACTCACCGTGCGCGACGTCATAGACGACAACGCGATGGTGGCGCTCAACCTCGCAGGCCATCGTCTTCCGCTGCCGCCCGAAGTCGCCCGGTTGGTCCGTGCGCAACGCGACCAGTGCCAGGCACGCTGGCAGCTCGATCAGACAGCCAGCACAACACCGTGGCTGTTCCCCGGCCAGGAGCCCGCCCGCCCTCTCGGAGCCACCTACCTCAATTTGAAGCTCCGCCGACACGGCATCGCGCCTCGCGTCGGCCGCAACAATGCTCGTCTCGCACTGGCCACAGACCTGCCGGCGTCCGTCCTCGCCGACTTCACCGGCACCAGCATCAGCAACGCCACCCGCTGGACCGGATACGCCAGACGCGACTGGCTCGACTACATCGCGTCCCGCACGCAGATCTGACTGCTCCCCCGAGCGACGGCCATGGTCCAGAGAGACCACCACGAGATGAGGGCGGTCATAGCACCTCTGCGCATTCGTCGACGAATGCGCAGAGCCGACGAATGAGGCTCAAGAAGAAGGGGGTGGGGTCCGAGTCGCCCTTCATGTGAGGTGCATCCTGGAGCCACTGCCGCCACAGGCCCCCCGGTTCTCGGAAGCGATCGGCTTGACCACCTCCAAGGTTCAGGTCGATGAACTGGAGAGCGCCCATGACGACGGTCTGGTCGTACGCGAGGTCAGGGCGGCAGAGGTAGCGATCCAGGTAGGCGGCGAGCAGATCAGCGTCGCGCGCCGTTCCGAAACTGGCCAGGGCCACGCTGTAGGCCAGCCCAGCGCAGCAGACCTCGCTGGCCAGCAGGAGTTCCCCGAGGCGCTCACGGAACTCGGTCCGGCGGGAGACAGCTACGAGCCAAGCCGCAGTTCTCCGTTCTCTCCAACTGCCCTCAAGAAGCGTGGCGATCTCATCCAGGGTGATGAGTCCCGCGTCCTCACAGAGATCTCGCATGAATCGGTCGTACTCAGGACCTTGCATGCGCAGCAAGCTGCCGCCGAGCTTCAGATAACGCCGCTCGGGCGTGACATACCGGCGAACCAGGGTTAGCAACTCGGCATCGTCACGAGGGTCGCGTATCACACAGTCGATCTTGCCTTGCCGCCGCGGAACAGAACCAGCCCCTCCCTTGCCCTGATGTGAGTGAGTTCGGCAGTTGGCACTTATGTCGAAGTAAGTGCTCAGATCCAAGGCCCGTGGGTCAGCCGCCGTGGAGGCCCCACTCGTCGAGACCCCCGTAGATGTGCGCTTCGAGGCATTGCGGGGCGTCAAGGCCTACGGCCTCACCCCGGTACACGGCGATGAGGGAGTCCTTGCCCCGCCACCAAGAGTCGGTCACACCCTGTACTTCGGGCACCGACTCGAATTCGCTGAGATCCAGTGCATCGACGGCCTTGCGTGTGACCCTTGTGACGGTCGTGGCCCAACGGCGGGCATGAGCGGCGAGCGCCAGGGATTCCACCCATCCGTCAGTGCTGGCATGCAGGGGCGTCCAGCGGTAGGCGTCGATACCGAACGCCCCGTCGGGGCCGATCACGAAACTGTAGGCCATGGACACCCGGCAGTCCCCTGCCGGGAACGACCAGCCTTCTGCGGGCATCTCCTCGGGGCAGTCGGCCTCCAGGACGCGCGGACCGCCCTCGTAGAACGGGGCCGGCGGCAGGGCGAGGCCGCCCCAGCGGTCCTGGAAGGCAGTTACCCGTTCGATCTCCGCAGCGGGGATCCCGTGCTCGATCCACGCGTCGCGGTGTCGCCGGATGTCCTGCCAGCGAACGCGGATGCCCTCCGTCTCGATGAACCGCTGGGCCCTGCGGCTAAGGCCGGCAGGCGCGACCGGGACGGGCGATACGGGCTGGTCAGCCATTACAGCTGCTCGCCGTCACTGGCGTGGAGCACGGCCGGCGCAATCTCCCGAACGCGCTCCAGGCTGATCCCTGTGCGCTGCTCGACGGCGAGGGGGTGGTCAGTGGGCTCCAGCTCGACGAAGGGGCGCTCGCCGACCGGGCGAGTATGGACGCGCGTCTTCAGGTTGAGCGTCGTCGCCGGGTACACCGGAAGATCGGTGGTGAGCCAGCCGAAGTACGGCTTCTCGGCCTCGCGGCCGGGCCTGTCCCACAGATCCGAGGCCCGGGAGAAGCTCTCTCGGCTGAGCGAGACCCAGACGCCCCAGGAGAACACCTCGTCACTGTCGATGACGGGTATCTCGATCAGGCCCTTGACGAAGTAGTGCTGCCCGCGGACCACGCACTGGTCCGTAGAGAGCAAGCAGTCGTCGGCGTCGGCGAAGGCCGGCTCCCACACGGCGGGGGCCTCGGCCGTGTAGTTCATCGGCAGCTCAGGGTGATGGGACCCGCAGCACGCGCAGGTGAACCCCAAATCACTGGTCATGGGCCCGGAGCCTAGCGACGGACTCCAGACGTACCCGAAGGGGGCTTACCCGGCCACCGCTCTGCGCGGCCAACTACCGCGTTCAGTCACAGCCGGTTACCCCGAGGACAGGCGATGGCACGCGGCTTCCGTGGCGCCTTGGCACTGGAATACCGCAGCTACGGAACAAGTGCACTCCGCCAACACGCAGGTCCTGCAGCCCGGAAGCTACAGACGCTCGCAGGTCGCCGCCCTCAGGGCTCGCCAGCAGCGCCAGGAAGTCCGGGGACGCCATCGCCCTCGCGGCTTCCTGCTGCCGTTTCGCGTTGACCATGCTCTGCGTCGCATTGTGGACGGCGACAGGGCGGCGTTCGGACTCGTACGTGTCCAGCAGTTCCTCACCCGCCTGCCCGTTGAGGACCGCCGTCAGCTTCCAGGCGAGATTGTGCGCGTCCTGAATCCCACTGTTCATGCCGAATCCCCGTTATGTTTTCTGTGGTCCTGCAAGAGGGCCGCTGGCCTCCGGGCTCGGCATGACTGTTGCCCCCTGTCGAACGGATGACCTGGGGGGTGG
>NZ_JBIASO010000034.1:0-43586 GCF_042890865.1 Streptomyces sp. NPDC002018 | reverse complement strand
GCTCCCACTCAGCATCGCTCAGATCACCCCGCCCCATGCCCACACCAACGACCCGCACACGAAGCAGTCACATGATCGACCGGACAAGTCCTAGTCGTCCCGGACGATCCGGTCGGGCGGGAACAGCTCTTCGCCGGTGACGGCCGTGTCGTTCCCCACGAGTGTGATGGTGAGGTCCTCCAGATCGGCCAGCGGGCTCAGGTCGAGGGGAGTTCCGGACCGGGCGCACGACGAGAGGTCCAGGTACTTGAGAGCGGTCAGTTCACGGAGCGGACCGAGCCCTCCCGGCAGTCCGCACTGGTGCAGGAAGAGCCACTCCAGCTCCGTGAGATGGCTGATGGACCTCAGGTCCAGTGACCTCTGGTCACGGAGGTCCAGCCCGGTCAGCCCGTCCAGGGAGGGGATCTTCACGAGCTGGCCGATCTGTGTCGCCCCCGACAGCGCGAGACGCTCCAGCCCCGGCCACCGCTCGATGCCGTCCAGGCTCACATGGCGCGTGGCCCGCAGCAGGGAGAGATCCCTGAGCTGCGGGCCGACGGGAAGTTCGCCCACGCTCTCCATGAGCAAGGGGTAGGACAGCACGACGCACTGGAGATCGGGCATGTCGCGCAGCGGCTCCAGCGAGATCTCGTGGTGCATGTCCTCCAGATTGAGTTCCGCGAGCCCGAGTCCGGCCAGCGGGGACAGGTCCCGTACCGCCGAGCAGCGGCAGAGGGTCACATCGGAGAGCTGGGTGAAGGGCGAGAGGACGGAGAGATCCGTCAGCACGTGGTTGTTGAAGAGGGAGAGCCAGTCCGGGTTCTCCAGGGCGAGCAGCGGTGTCAGGTCGGCGTGGTCGCCGTTCACATGGACGCGACGGGCCTGGGGGACGTGCCGCAGGGCGTCGAGCTGCTCCCGGGTCCGCACGTACAGGTAGGAACTCGTCCACTCGTGGCCGGACAGGACCGTCGTCGCGTAGGACTCCGTGTCGAACGACTTCCACGCGCCGGCCACCTCGGAGGCGACCGACAGACGCGCGTCCTGCCGGAACCGCGAGATCACCTCGAAAGCGGCGTCCCCCTCGATGAGCGCCGCCGTCCTGACCACCGCTGCCGCTGTTCTCTCGTCCAGCCCCTCCGGGCCCGGCAGCAGCTCCAGCACCAGTTCCCCGAACTTCGCGAGCGCCTCCGCGTCCGCCCGGTCGCGCGGCGGCACCAGCTCCTTCGCCCTCGCCTCCACCTCCGCCCGTACCTCCGGATCCAGCTCCGGCGCGTGCTCCAGACAGGCCGCCGCGACCAGCACCAGCCGGTGCCTCAGCCTCGGCGCGCGGTCGGCGCGGCGCAGCAACTGCCGCAGCAGCCGGCCCCGTTCGTCCACCCGCGCGTGGCCCACCGCCATCCGGACCACGTCGTCCCACTGGTCGTCGTGCGCGTTCCTGACCAGTACGCCGAAGTCACGGCTCTCGACGGCCGCCTTCGCGCCCAGGTAGTCCTGGAAGGTCCGGTGGACGAAGTTGACCGCGCCCGGCACCGGTTCGCGCAGGAGGCCGCTGCGGATCAGGAGGTGGGTGAAGACCTGGCCGGCGTCGCCGTCGATCTGGGGCATCGCGGTGAGCCACTCCGCGAGCATCTCCACGACGTCCTCGTGCCCGGCCTCCGCCTGCCCGTTGCGGATCAGCCAGTACGCCAGCCGTTGCAGCAGCGCGGTCTGCTCGTCCCGGGTCAGTGTGACGCCCTCGACCCCCAGGATCTCCCGCTCCGTGTCCCGCCGTACGAGCAGCATCTCCAGGGCCGCGTCGTACAACTCCTTCCTGGCCCGGGGAAGTTGCATCCTGCGGTCCCGGTTCAGGGCGCACAGCAGCGCGCACATCAGCGGATTCGTCGCCAGCCGCCCCAGGTCCCTGCGGGTCGTCACCGCGTGGAGGAGGGACCTCTCGTAGGTGTCGAGCTGGGTCCGCTCCGCGTCGGAGGGGCATTCGTGCCGGGCCGCGCCGTGCCAGTGCTCCACGAACGACCTGATGTCGTCGCGGTCCATCGGCAGCAGCGAGTGCGCCTCGAAACCCTGGCCCGACAGCCAGTCCTCCGGTACGGCGGACGGCCGGGTCGTCACCACGTAACGGGCCCGGGGGAACGCCGCCACCAGAGACTTCAGCCAGGCCTCGGTACGGGCCCGCAGCCGGGTCGGAACCTCGTCCACCCCGTCGACCAGGACCAGCGCGCGGCCCTCCGTCAGCAGCTCCTCCGCCCACCCGGGCGCCGCCGACAGCGGGACCCCCGACGCCCGCAGGAAGTCCTCCGGCATCGGCAGCGACTCGGAGGCCGTGAACGCCCGCAGACGCAGCACGAAGGGCACACAGCGGTTCCAGTCGGCGAGTTCGGGACGGAAGGTGCGCCGGGCCGCGTTCAGCGCCAGCCACTGCACCAGGGTGCTCTTGCCCGACCCGGCCGGGCCGCGCAGCAGCAGCCGGTCCGTGGTCGTCAGCGCCTGCTCGGCGGTGACCGTCGTGGGGCCCGTGTGCGGCAGCCCGGGGCCCCTGCCGCGCTCCCCGCTCACCGACAGACTGATGTACGCCGTGTCCAGCGGCCAGTCCCGCCGCGAGCGTCCCAGCGTCAGCCCGAACAGCTCCAGCCGCCCATGGGTGCGGGCCACATAGGCGCCGTAGCGTTCCTCGAACGCGAGTGCCGCCGCGTCCCGTCGCGGCCCGACCCTTTCCCGTACGTCCTCGACCAGCTCCCGCGTCCGGCCCGCGGCCCGGGTCTGCTCGACGGCGGCGCGCGCCGCGAACGACGGGTGCGCCGTGAGCTGTTCCACCACATGCGCGCAGCACAGGCCCAGCAGCTCGTCGTAGAGGTCCTCGGCGGGTCCCGGATGCGGGCCGCGTAACTCCGCCGCCAGCCTCGCCGGATCCAGGTCCAGGGCGAACAGCCGCTCGGGCGTCAGCGCGCCCGCCGCCGCGAAGGCGGACCGTACGGCTTCGAGAGCCGCCAGCCGCTCGTTCTCCGGCAGCCGCGCGTGGCCGTGCGCGGCCGCGAGCCGGCCCGCCAGCACCTTCGCCAGCCGGTCGGGTGACGCGGGCTTCGGGAGGGGGCGCACGGGGGAGGCCACCAGGCCCGCGCCCGGCTTCGGCAGGAGTACCGACTTGGCGACCGCCCCCGCGACCGTACCGGCGAGACGCACCACCACCATGTCCAGGCTCACGACTGCCGTTCCTCCCCCGTGCGCACGAATCGGTGCACAGGATCGTACGGTGCCCGGGGCCGGCGGATGTCACAGGAAGCCGCCGGCGACACGGACGCGGGCCGCCCCGAAGGACGGCCCGCGCACCGGCTGACTGGCGAGCGGTGCCTACCTGCGCACCGCGTCCAGGGCGTCGACCAGACCCGCCCCGTAGAAGCCGTTGTGCCGCTTGCCGCCCTCACAGACGGCGTCGACCACGCCGTCGCCGTCGATGTCGTACGCCGTCGGGCACGCCACATCGTCGGCCTGCGCCGTCAGGAGCGCCTTGATGGCCCACGGCGAGGCGTGCGGATGCGTGGACTTCAGCAGCGCCGCGACACCCGCGACATGCGGGGAGGCCATCGACGTACCGGCCATGTAGCCCCAGTTTCCGCCCGGCAGCGGGCCGAGGATCAGACCGCTGGTCGCCGGGGGCGCCGGCGTCTGGTAGCTGGTGGAGTCGCCGCCCGGGGCCGCGATGTCGATGATGCCGAGACCGTGGTTGGAGAACGAGGACTTCACGCCCTTGGCACCGGTGGAGGCGACGGTGACGACGCCCGGGAGCTGGGTCGGGATGTCCAGGCACTCGGACGGGTCGATGACCCGCTCACCCGGGGTGGTGTCGTTCGGGCTGGTCGGGTCGGTGATCGAGTCGGACGCGAGATCGTAGTTCTCGTTGCCCGCCGCGGCCACATTGACCGTGCCCTTGCTCTCGGCGTACCGCGTGGCGCGGGTGATCGCCTCGACCAGGGCCTTCTGGTCCGGGTCGTTCTTGCAGTTGAAGTACCACGGGTCGGTGTAGTAGCTGTTGTTGGTCACATCGACGCCGTGCTCGGCCGCCCAGACGAAGCCGCAGACGACGGCCTCGGTGTAGAAGAGCCCGGCCGGCGTGGAGACCTTGATGCCGGAGACCTTCACACCCGGGGCGACACCGGTCATGCCCACGCCGTTCTTGGCGGCCGCGATCTCACCGGCGACATGCGTGCCGTGCGGGCTCTCGCCGGCGTTCGGACGCCAGGCGCCCTCGGCCGTGTCGGGCTTGCCCGTCACGCAGTTGACCGACGCCCGGCGGTCGAAGTTCGGCGCGATGTCCGGGTGCGTGTCGTCGACGCCGGTGTCGATCACGGCGACCGTGACGTTTCTGCTGCCCAGGGTCTTCTCGTGCGCCTTGTCCGCCTTGATGGCGGGCAGGTCCCACTGCAACGGCTCCAGCGGGTCCGGGGGAAGGGCGGTGCCGCCGCCCTTCGAGGGGTGCGCCTTCTTCTTCGCCGCGGCGGCCGCGACCGCGACCTCCTCGGCGGTGAGGGCGCGGGGCGCGCCGATGTCCGTCGTGGACTGCGCGGGCAGCGGCGCGGTGCGGGTGGCACCGGCCGACTCGACACCCCTGACCTTGCGCACGGTCGTGGCGAAGCCCGGGTTCTGCGAGGTGACGACGATGACACCTATCTGGTCATAGCTGGTGACCACAGTGCCGCCGGCCCGGTCGATCGCCCTCTTGACCGAGGTGACGGTGGAGTGCCCACCGCGGGTGTTGACGACGTACGACAGCTTCGGGCCGTCCGTGGCGACCGCGTCGGTGCCACCGCCGGCCGGCGCGGCCGTGGCCGTCGCGGCGGGCAGGAAACCGAGTGAGACGGTGAGCGCCAGACCTACGGGCAGCGCGAGTGCGCGCCGCCGTCTGGATCCCAGATGAGCCATGGGTTCTCCACATCATCCGTGAGACCGCCCCCGCGCAGGCTGCGCGTGAACGGGTACATGACGAGCGAAGTTATCGCTGATCATCACTGCTCTTCAATCATTTCCTGAATCATTTCCGGAAGAAAAAGACCCGGGTTGAACCGCTTCGCCATGCCCCCCGTGCCGTTGTCAGGGGGACGAGTAACCGCCCGTCCCCGAGAGGTCCTTATGGCCCAGCCCACCGCACCCGCGTCACGAGGAGATTCCGTGGCTACCGACGCACCGCCGCCCGAGGGCGGTACGGACACCAGCCCAGCCCCGTCCACACCGGACCCGTCCACGACGGCCCAGCCCACGACGGCCCAGTTCGTCGAGGTGCAGGAGAGCCCGGAATTCGGCGAACTGCGCCGTACCTACCGCTCCTTCGCCTTCCCGCTGACCGTCGCCTTCATCGCCTGGTACCTGCTGTACGTCCTGCTGTCCAACTACGCGGGCGGCTTCATGGGCACCAAGGTCTTCGGCAACATCAATGTCGCGCTCGTCCTCGGTCTGGCGCAGTTCGCCACCACGTTCCTCATCGCCTGGTACTACGCGCGGCACGCCGCCCGCAAGCTCGACCCGAAGGCGGATGTCATCAAGTCCCGTATGGAGGCGGACGCGTGAGCCACTCGATCCAGCTCGTCGGCCACCAGGGCCCGGTCCAGCTCGCCGCCGCCTCGGACGCCAGTGAGCACCGGCCGCTGATCATCACCCTCTTCGCGCTCTTCGTCGTCGCGACCCTGGTCATCACCGTCTGGGCCGGCCGGCAGACCAAGAACGCCTCCGACTTCTACGCGGGCGGACGGCAGTTCTCCGGCTTCCAGAACGGCCTCGCCGTCTCCGGTGACTACATGTCGGCCGCCTCCTTCCTCGGTATCGCCGGCGCCATCGCCCTCTTCGGCTACGACGGCTTCCTGTACTCGATCGGATTCCTGGTCGCCTGGCTGGTGGCGCTGCTGCTCGTCGCCGAACCGCTGCGCAACTCCGGCCGCTACACGATGGGTGACGTCCTCGCCTACCGGATGCGCCAGCGCCCGGTCCGCACCGCGGCGGGCACCTCCACCATCGTCGTCTCGATCTTCTATCTGCTCGCGCAGATGGCCGGCGCGGGCGTTCTGGTCTCGCTGCTGCTCGGCATCACCAGCGACGCCGGGAAGATCGCCATCGTCGCCCTGGTCGGTCTGCTGATGATCGTGTACGTGACCATCGGCGGTATGAAGGGCACCACCTGGGTGCAGATGGTCAAGGCGGTGCTCCTGATCGCGGGCACCCTGCTCATCACCTTCCTCATCCTGCTGAAGTTCAACTTCAACCTGTCCGACCTGCTGGGCACGGCGGCGAGCAACAGCGGCAAGGGCGCCGCCTTCCTGGAGCCCGGTCTCAAGTACGGGGCCACCGCGACCTCCAAGCTGGACTTCATCTCGCTCGGTATCGCGCTCGTCCTCGGAACCGCGGGCCTGCCGCACATCCTGATCCGCTTCTACACCGTGCCGACCGCCAAGGCCGCCCGCAAGTCGGTGATCTGGGCCATCGGGATCATCGGCGCGTTCTATCTGATGACGATCGTGCTCGGCTTCGGCGCCGCCGCGCTGCTCAAGGCCGATGACATCATCGCCTCCAACAAGGCGGGCAACACCGCGGCACCCCTGGCCGCGCTGGAAATCGGCGGTGGTGCCGGTTCGACCGGAGGAGCGATTCTGCTCGCCGTGATCTCGGCGGTGGCCTTCGCGACCATCCTCGCGGTGGTCGCGGGACTGACCCTGGCGTCCTCGTCGTCGTTCGCGCACGACATCTACGCCAATGTCATCCGCAAGGGCCAGGCGACCGAGAAGGAGGAGGTCCGCGCGGCCCGCTGGGCGACCGTCGCCATCGGCATCGTCTCCATCGCGCTCGGGGCGCTCGCCCGCGATCTGAACGTGGCCGGTCTCGTCGCGCTCGCCTTCGCCGTCGCCGCCTCGGCCAATCTGCCGACCCTCCTCTACAGCCTGTTCTGGAAGCGGTTCACCACCCAGGGCGCCCTGTGGTCGATCTACGGCGGTCTGGCCTCCTCCGTGCTGCTGGTGCTGTTCTCACCGGTCGTCTCGGGGAAGCCCACCTCGATGTTCCCCGGCGTCGACTTCCACTTCTTCCCGCTGGAGAACCCGGGCCTGATCTCCATCCCGCTGGGCTTCCTGCTCGGCTGGCTGGGCACCGTGCTGTCCAAGGAGGAGCCCGACCGGGGCAAGTACGCCGAGCTGGAGGTCAAGTCCCTCACCGGAACCGGGGCCCACTGAGCCGAACGGGCGGGACCTTCCCGAACCCCCTTCCGTGGCCGCGTCGTAGACATCCGCGACGCGGCCACGCCGCTGCCCGCCGCAAATGTCCCTCTGGCGTTGTCAGTGGCCTGACGTAGGCTCGACCCTGTCGGATTCCGATCACAGGGAGGGGGCCCACAGTGCTTGTCGACACTTATGGCCGGGTGGCCACTGACCTGCGCGTCTCGCTCACAGACCGGTGCAACCTGCGGTGCACGTACTGCATGCCGGAAGAAGGCCTGCAATGGCTCGGCAAGTCGGAGCTGCTCAGCGACGACGAAATCGTCCGTCTGGTCCGTATCGCGGTCACCCGGCTCGGGATCACCGAGGTCCGCTTCACCGGCGGTGAGCCGCTGATCAGGCCCGGTCTGGTGGGGATCGTGGAGCGGTGCGCCGCGCTGGAGCCGCGCCCCAGGATGTCGGTGACCACCAACGGCCTCGGACTCCGGCGCACCGCCGCCGCGCTCAGTGCCGCGGGCCTCGACCGGGTCAATGTCTCGCTCGACACCCTGCGGCCCGAGGTCTTCAAGGCCCTCACCCGCCGCGACCGGCACGCGGATGTGATCGCCGGGCTGCGCGCGGCCCGTGAGGCCGGGCTCGTCCCCGTCAAGATCAACGCGGTCCTGATGCCGGGCCTCAATGACGACGAGGCCCCCGAGTTGCTCGCCTGGGCCATCGAGGAGGGCTACGAGCTGCGCTTCATCGAGCAGATGCCGCTCGACGCCCAGCACGGGTGGAAGCGCGAGGGCATGATCACGGCCGGTGAGATCCTGGAATCGCTGCGTACGCGCTTCCGGCTGACCCCCGAGGGCGAGACGGTCCGTGGCTCCGCGCCCGCCGAGCGCTGGCTCGTGGACGGCGGGCCGCACCGCGTCGGTGTGATCGCCTCCGTCACCCGCCCCTTCTGCCATGCCTGCGACCGCACCCGGCTGACCGCGGACGGACAGGTGCGCACCTGCCTGTTCGCCCGGGAGGAGACGGATCTGCGGGCCGCGCTGCGCTCCGGGGCGCCCGACGAGGAGATCGCCACGCTCTGGAGGCTGGCGATGTGGGGCAAGAAGGCCGGCTCCGGTCTGGACGACCCCGCCTTCCTCCAGCCGGACCGTCCGATGTCGGCCATCGGGGGCTGATTCAGTGACCGGAGTCCGGCCGCTGCTGCCACCGCGCCAGTTCCACCACGTCCTTGAGAAAGCCGCGCACACCGAGGAACGAGGAGAGGTGCTCACGGTGCTCGTCGCACGCCAGCCAGGTCTTGCGCCGCTCCGGTGTATGCAGCTTGGGGTTGTTCCAGGCGAGCACCCAGACCGCGGGCGTACGGCAGCCCTTCGCGGAGCAGATCGGCGCGGCGTCGGCGTCGGAATCGGAATTGCCGGGGAAGTTCACCCGACCACCCTAGGACACATCCGGTAACCCGAAATGGCGACGCCGAGCAGCCACGGGGGGAGCTGCCCGGCGTCGGTCCGTCGCTCCGACGGGGGATGCGGAGCGCCTACAAAGTATGTCACGGGCAATGGGGTGCCCGGCACCGGAACTTCACGATTGATCTGAGCTTTTCTTGAGCTTTGCGTGGCGCCCGAGATCAATTCCCGTGCGTTTCGCGGTCCGTCCCCTCGGCTCCGGATTCCGCCGCGAGAGGCACGGAAGGAGGCGCGATCATTGGCGGTGTGGGAGCGGTCACAAAGGTCGTGGGCAGTGACGGCGCATTCTCCCGGCCGGCGTTGGCGATCACCACGGCCACATACGGCAGGAGCGTGCCGACGACCAGTGTCACGATCGCCACCGGCCGTTCCACGTTCCACAGGGCCACGGTGGCGACCACCGCGAGCGTCCGTACGGACATCGAGATCACATAACGGCGCTGCCGGCCGCGCACATCGTCCGCGAGCCCCTGCCGCGCTCCCGTGATCCGGAAGACCTCGGTGCCGCTGCGCTTCCGCATCACGTTCCACCACCCGATTCTGTGCCGGACACTCCCGGACCGGACCGCACACCACGGTACGCCGACGCTCCCGCCACCACGAGTGCGGGCCACCCCCCATCCTGACCGACGGTTCTGGTCGCGCCACGTACGGAGCCGTCCGACATGCGCCGTATGGGCGACCGACACAGACTGGGCGCACATGCGCAGAGCGCGCCGCTCCGGGAGGCGACATGAACTGGTTGTGGGCGATCATCGTCGGGCTGGTACTGGGGCTCATCGCCAGGGCGGTCCTTCCGGGCAAGCAGCACATCCCCCTCTGGCTGACGGTCCTGTGCGGCATCCTCGGCGGGATCCTGGGCAACGCGGTCGCGGGCTGGCTCGGTGTCGCCCACACCAGGGGCATCGACTGGACCCGCCATGTGCTCCAGCTCGTCGGGGCCGTTCTCGTGGTCTTCGTGGTCGACCTGCTCCGGACCAGGATGCGCGGCAGACGCGCCCGGCAGCGCATGTGAGACGGCGCACGCAACGCCAGCTCAAACGGAACGGCGGCGCGCGCACAACGGCGGCGCACACGGAACCGGGGTGCACACGGAACGGCGGCGCGCGTGCGGTGAAACGGCTGGTCCGGGGCGCGCGAGACCTCTCGCCCACCCCGGACCGGCCGGATACGCCGGATACGCGGGTCAGCCGGCCGTGACCTCGACCGCGGCCAGATTCTTCTTGCCCCGGCGCAGCACCAGCCAGCGGCCGTGCAGCAGCTCCTCGGGGCCCGGTACGGAGTCCGCGTCCGTGACCTTGGCGTTGTTCACATACGCCCCGCCCTCCTTGACCGTGCGCCGCGCCGCCGACTTGCTCGGCGCGAGACCGGTCTCGGCCAGGAGATCCACCACGGGGCCCAGCTCGGCGACCTCGGCGCGGGGCACCTCGGCGAGCGCCGCGCCCAGCGTCGCCTCGTCCAGCTCGGTCAGCTCACCCTGGCCGAACAGCGCCCGGGACGCGGCGACGACCGCCGCGCACTGCTCCGCGCCATGGATGAGCGTCGTCAGCTCCTCGGCCAGGGCCCGCTGGGCCGCACGGGCCTGCGGGCGCTCCGCGGTGCTCCGCTCCAGCTCCTCCAGCTCCGCGCGGCTCCTGAAGCTGAGAATGCGGCTGTACGAGGAGATGTCCCGGTCGTCCACATTCAGCCAGAACTGGTAGAACGCGTACGGTGTGGTCATCTCCGGGTCGAGCCAGACCGCGCCGCTCTCCGACTTGCCGAACTTGGTCCCGTCGGCCTTGGTCATCAGCGGTGTGGCCAGCGCGTGCACGGTGGCGCCCGGCTCCAGCCGGTGGATCAGATCCAGACCGGCGGTGAGATTGCCCCACTGGTCGCTGCCGCCCTGCTGGAGGACACAGCCGTACCGCCGGTACAGCTCCAGGAAGTCCATGCTCTGGAGCAACTGGTAGCTGAACTCGGTGTAGCTGATGCCCTCGTCCGACTCCAGCCTGCGGGCGATGGAGTCCTTGGTGAGCATCTTGTTCACCCGGAAGTGCTTGCCGACGTCCCGCAGGAACTCGATCGCGGACAGGCCCGCGGTCCAGTCCAGATTGTTGACCACGACCGCCGCGTTCGGGCCCTCGAAGGAGAGGAACGGCTCGATCTGGGACCGCAGCCGGCGCACCCAGCCCGCGACCGTCTCCGGGTCGTTCAGTGTCCGCTCGGCGGTCGGCCGGGGATCACCGATCTGACCGGTGGCGCCGCCCACCAGCGCCAGCGGCCGGTGTCCGGCCCGCTGGAGCCGCCGTACGGTCAGCACCTGCACGAGATGCCCCACGTGCAGGCTGGGCGCGGTGGGATCGAAGCCGCAATAGAACGTCACGGGACCGTTCGCGAGAGCCTTGCGCAAAGCGTCCTCGTCGGTGGACTGGGCGAACAGCCCGCGCCACTTCAGCTCGTCGACGATATCCGTCACGGTCGTGTCTCTCCTTGGATGGTCCTGTGGCCGGCCCCCAGTCTATGGGCGCCGTCCAGGCGTTAAACGCCCCGGCTGACCGAGCTCATATTGAAGTCGGGGACGCGCAGCGCGGGCATCGCGGCCCGGGTGAACCAGTCGCCCCACTCGCGCGGCAGTGTCTTCTCCGTGCGCCCGGCCTCGGTGGCCCGTGACAGCAGATCGACGGGCGACTCGTTGAACCGGAAGTTGTTCACCTCGCCGACGACCTCGCCGTTCTCGACGAGATACACCCCGTCCCTGGTCAGCCCCGTGAGCAGCAGGGTCGCCGGGTCCACCTCACGGATGTACCACAGGCAGGTCAGCAGCAGTCCGCGCGCGGTGGCGGAGACCATCTCCTCCAGCGACCGGTCCCCGCCGCCCTCCAGGATCAGATTGCCGGTGCCCGAGGCGACCGGGAGGCCGGTCAGCGCGGCGGTGTGCCGGGTGGTGATGAGCTGGGCCAGCTCGCCCTCCCGTACCCAGTCCGTGGCCGTGAGCGGCAGACCGTTGTCGAACACCGAGGCGTCGTCGCCGGAGGAGTGCGCGATCACGAACGGCGCGGACTCCAGACCCGGCTCGTTCGGGTCGCTGCGGAGCGTGAGCGGCAGCTCGGAGAGCTTCTCGCCGAGACGGGTGCCGCCGCCGGGGCGGGAGAAGACCGTACGGCCCTCCGCCGCGTCACGGGCGGTCGAGGACCAGAGCTGGTAGATCAGCAGATCGGCCACGGCGGTGGACGGCAGCAGCGTCTCGTACCGTCCGGCGGGCAGGTCGATCCTGTGCTCGGCCCAGGCCAGCCGCTGTGCCAGGCCGGCGTCGAGGACCGCCGGGTCCACGTCCTTGAAGTCACGGGTGGCACGGCCCGCCCAGGCCGAGCGGGTGCGGTCGGGGGACTTGGCGTTCAGCTCGAGGGTGCCGTTGGGCTGGTCGTGGCGGAGCCGTACCCCCGTCGACGTACCGAGATAGGTCGAGGTCAGCTCGTGGTTGGCGAATCCGTACAGCTCACGGCCGCCGGCACGGGCACGGGCGAAGGACTCGCCGAGCGCCGGAGCGAAGTCGGCGAAGACCGCGGAGGTCGTCTCGACGGGCGCGTCCGTGAAGTCGCCCGACGGCCGGCCCGCCTGGTCGGGACCGACCAGCGGCTGGGCGTCCTCGGCGGGACCGGCCGCGCGCGCGGCGGCCTCGGCGGCCCGGACCAGCGGCTCCAGCTCGTCGGCGGTGACGGCGGAGCGCGACACCACACCGGACGCGGTGCCCCGCGCGCCGTCGACGGTGGCGATGACGGTCAGCGTCCTGCCCCGGGTGACGCCGTTGGTGGTCAGCGCGTTGCCCGCCCAGCGCAGATTGGCGGAGGACCGCTCGTCGGCGATGACCACACAGCCGTCGGCGGTGGACAGTTCGAGGGCGCGCTCGACGATCTCGTGCGGCTTGCTGACACGGCTGGTGCTCATCGTCCGGCCTCCTGCGTGGTGTTGAGACGGTGCTGTCCCGGGGGGCGACCCCCGGACCCCCGGCCGACGGTGGTGGTCCCCGTCATCGTCCGGCCTCCTGAGTGGTGTTGAGACGGTGCTGTCCCGGGGGACGACCCCCGGACCCCCGGCCGACGGTGGTCGTCCCCGTCATCGTCCGGCCTCCTGAGTGGTGTTAAGGATGTTGACGCCGCGGAACAGGGCGGAGGGGCAGCCGTGGGAGACCGCCGCCACCTGTCCCGGCTGGGCCTTGCCGCAGTTGAAGGCGCCGCCCAGCACATAGGTCTGCGGTCCGCCGACCGCCTCCATGGACCCCCAGAAGTCCGTTGTCGTCGCCTGGTACGCGACATCGCGGAGCTGACCCGTGAGCTTGCCGTTCTCGATACGGAAGAACCGCTGCCCGGTGAACTGGAAGTTGTAGCGCTGCATGTCGATCGACCACGACCGGTCGCCGACCACATAGATCCCGCGCTCGACCCCGCCGATCAGATCCTCCGTGCTCAGCCCGCCGGGATCCGGCCGCAGCGACACGTTCGCCATGCGCTGGACGGGCACATGCCCCGGCGAGTCCGCGTAGGCGCAGCCGTTGGAGCGGCCGAGGCCGGTGAGCTTCGCGATCCGGCGGTCGAGCTGGTAGCCGACGAGCGTGCCCTCCTTGACCAGGTCCCACGACTGCGCCTCGACGCCCTCGTCGTCGTACCCGATGGTCGCCAGACCGTGCTCGGCGGTCCTGTCGCCCGTCACATTCATCACCGAGGAGCCGTACGCCAGCTTCCCGAGCTGGTCGAACGTCGCGAACGAGGTCCCCGCGTACGCCGCCTCGTAGCCCAGCGCCCGGTCCAGCTCCGTGGCATGGCCGATCGACTCGTGGATGGTCAGCCAGAGGTTGGACGGGTCGACGACCAGGTCGTACGTCCCGGCCTCGACGCTCGGCGCCCGCATCTTCTCGGCGAGCAGCCCGGGGATACGCTCCAGCTCCGCGTCCCAGTCCCAGCCGGTCCCGGTGAGGTACTCCCAGCCCCGCCCGGCCGGCGGCGCGATCGTGCGCATCGAGTCGAACTCACCGCTCTCGCCGTCCACCGCGGTGGCGGTGAGCTGCGGGTGCAGCCGGATCCGCTGCTGGGTGGTGACCGTACCCGCGGTGTCCGCGTAGAACTTGTTCTCGTGGACGGTGAGCAGCGACGCGTCCACATGCGCGACGCCCTCCGCCCGCAGCAGCCGTCCGCTCCACTCCGCGAGCAGCCCGCTCTTCTCCTCGTCGGGCACGTCGAACGGGTCGATCTCGTACGACGACACCCAGGTCCGCTCGGCGTGCACCGGCTCCTCGGCCAACTCGACACGCTCGTCGGAGCCCGCGGCGGAGATCACCTTCGCGGAGAGCCTGGCCATCGCCACGGCCTGCCCCGCGACCCGTGCCGCCGCGTCCATGGAGAGATCGACGCCGGACGCGAAGCCCCAGGCGCCCCCGTGCACCACCCGGACCGCGTACCCGAGGTCCGTGGTGTCCGACGACCCGGCGGGTTTCCCGTCCCGCAGCCGCCACGACGCGCCGCGCACCCGCTCGAACCGGAAGTCCGCGTGCTCCGCGCCGAGCGCCCGCGCCCGCGCGAGCGCGGCGTCGGCGAGCGCCCGCAGCGGCAGTGCCAGGAACGACTGATCTACCTCATGGGGCACGTCGGCCTCCCCTTCTCCACACCTGTGGGTCATGTGCCCGCAGTGAATCATGCGGGCGCGGCGCCCCGCCCCGCCCCGGACAAACCGGTTGCGGCCGGTGGGGCGCTCTGCTGTACTCCCCGCAACACCGGATCGATCAAGGAGATCGTCGTGCGCGGAACTTCTGTGTCCAGCCAGCGGGAAATTGCCGTCTACACAGAGGACCTGACGCTTCGTGCGAACGCTGAACCTTGGAATCCTGGCGCATGTCGACGCCGGTAAGACCAGCCTGACCGAGCGGCTGCTGCACGCCGCCGGAGTCATCGACGAGATCGGCCGTGTCGATGACGGCAGTACCCAGACCGATTCCCTGGCGCTGGAACGGCAGCGCGGCATCACGATCAAGTCGGCCGTCGTGTCGTTCATGATCGACGACATCGCTGTCAATCTGATCGATACGCCGGGACACCCGGATTTCATCGCCGAGGTGGAACGTTCCCTGAACGTGCTCGACGGCGCCGTCCTGGTGATCTCCGCCGTCGAGGGGGTGCAGGCGCAGACCCGCGTACTGATGCGGACGCTGCGGCGGCTGCGCATTCCCACGCTCCTTTTCGTGAACAAGATCGACCGCCGTGGCGCGCACGAGGCACGCGTGCTCCGGGCGGTGTCCGAGCGGCTCAGCCCGGCGATCGTCCCGATGGGGACGGCCCATGGCCTCGGCACACGCGGCGCCGGCTTCACCCCCTGCGACGGGACCGACACCGCCTTCCTCACCAGGCTCGCGGAGAAGCTGGCCGACCAGGACGACACCCTCATGGCCGCCTATCTGGACGGCGCGGTCCGCCTTCCGCACCACCGGCTCCACCGTGAGCTGGCGGCGCAGACCCGGCGGGCGGTGGCGCATCCCCTGTACTTCGGCTCCGCCATCACGGGCGCGGGTGTGGACGCGCTGATCACCGGGGTCAAGGAGCTGCTGCCCGCGTCCGAGCGGGACGCCGGGGGCGCCGTCCTCGGTACGGTCTTCAAGATCGACCGCGGCCCGGCGGGGGAGAAGGTCGCCTACGTCCGCATGCTCTCCGGGACCGTACGGACCCGCGACCGGCTGGCGTTCGGCCCCGACCGTGCCGGGAAGGTCACCGCCATCAGCGTCTTCGACCAGGGGTCGGCCGTCCCCCGGGGATCGGTCGAGGCCGGGCGGATCGGGATCCTCCGGGGACTGGCCGGCGTCCGGATCGGCGACACCGTCGGGGACCCGGACGGCACCGCGCCGACGGCGGCGGCCCCGGCGGACGGTCACTTCGCCCCGCCGACGCTGGAGACGGTCGTCGTCCCCTGCCGCCCGGCGGACCGGGGCGCGCTCCACGCGGCGCTCGCCCAGCTCGTCGAGCAGGATCCGCTGATCAATCTGCGGCAGGACGAACTCCGGCAGGAGATTTCCGTTTCTCTCTACGGAGAAGTGCAGAAAGAGGTCATCCAGGCGACGCTGGCGAATGACTTCGGCGTGGAGGTCACCTTCCGGGGGACGACCACCATCTGTGTGGAACGGCTGACCGGTTCCGGCGCGGCCGCCGAGATCATGGGAAAGGATCCCAATCCCTTTCTCGCCACCGTCGGACTGCGTATTGATCCGGCGCCGGTCGATTCGGGGGTGGAATTCCGGCTGGAGGTCGAACTCGGCTCGATGCCCTTCGCGTTCATGAAGGCGGTCGAGGAAACAGTGCGGGAAACCCTGCTCCAGGGAATTCACGGATGGCGGGTCCCCGACTGCGTGGTCACCCTCACCCATTCCGGGTACGCGGCGCGGCAGAGCCATTCCCACGGGGTCTTCGACAAGAGCATGTCGAGCACCGCGGGGGACTTCCGCAATCTCACTCCACTCGTCCTGATGACCGCGCTGAAGCGGGCGGGCACCACGGTGCACGAGCCGATGCACCGCTTCCGGCTGGAACTCCCGGCGGATGTGTACGGGTCGCTCCTGCCCGTACTGGCGCGGCTGCGCGCCGTACCCCGGACACCGTCCACACAGGGGGACGCGTACGTCCTGGAGGGCGAGATCCCGGCGGCCCAGGTGCATGAACTGGAACAGCGGCTGCCGACCCTCACCCGTGGCGAGGGGGTGCTCGAATCATGCTTCGACCACTACCGGCCGGTCACCGGGACCGCCCCGTCCCGGCCCCGCACGGACCACGATCCACTCCACCGAAAGGAGTACCTGCTGCGTGTCGTGCGGAGGATCGCCGGGGGTTAGCCCGCCCGGTTCCGGTCCGCCCGGTCCGCCCGTTTCTGTAGGAATCCAACAGGGACCGTGGCGAGGCGCTGTCAGGGGCCGATTCTCCGGCGGTGGGACGGTACCGATAGGTTTTCGATGTACCAGACCGCCAAGGAAAGGCTGATCCGTTGAGCCGCTCGGTTCTCGTCACCGGAGGAAACCGGGGCATCGGCCTCGCCATCGCCCGTGTGTTCGCCGAAAACGGCGACAAGGTCGCCATCACCTACCGCTCCGGCGAGCCCCCGGCGGCCCTGCTGGAGCTGGGCTGCCTGGCGGTCCGCTGTGACATCACGGACACCGAGCAGGTGGAGCAGGCCTACAAGGAGATCGAGGAGAAGCAGGGTCCCGTGGAGGTGCTGGTGGCCAACGCCGGTGTCACCAAGGACCAGTTGCTGATGCGGATGTCCGAGGAGGACTTCACCTCCGTCCTCGACACCAACCTCACCGGCACCTTCCGTGTCGTCAAGCGCGCCAACCGCGCGATGCTGCGGGCCAAGAAGGGCCGGGTCGTGCTGATCTCCTCGGTGGTCGGGCTGCTCGGCTCGGCGGGCCAGGCGAACTACGCCGCGTCCAAGGCCGGTCTGGTCGGCTTCGCGCGCTCCCTCGCCCGTGAACTCGGCTCGCGGAACATCACCTTCAACGTCGTCGCACCGGGCTTCGTCGACACCGACATGACCAAGGTGCTCACGGACGAGCAGCGCGCGGGCATCGTCTCGCAGGTGCCGCTCGGCCGCTACGCGCAGCCGGAGGAGATCGCCGCGACGGTGCGGTTCCTCGCCTCCGACGACGCCTCGTACATCACTGGAGCCGTCATTCCCGTTGACGGCGGATTGGGCATGGGTCACTGATCACATGAGTGGAATCCTCGCCGGCAAGCGCATTCTCGTGACGGGTGTCCTCACCGAGGGCTCCATCGCCTTCCACGCCGCCAAGGTGGCGCAGGAGGAGGGCGCCGATGTCATCCTCACCGGCTTCGGCCGGCTCACCCTCGTCGAGCGCATCGCCAAGCGGCTGCCCAAGCCCGCCCCGGTCATCGAACTGGATGTCACCGACCAGGAGCACCTGGACCGGCTCGACGGCAGGATCCGGGAGATTCAGGGCGACGCCGGCGCCGGGCTCGACGGCGTCGTGCACTCGATCGCCTTCGGCCCGCAGGGCGCGTTCAACTTCCTGGAGGGAAGCTGGGACGACGTCTCGACCGCGGTGCATGTCTCGGCGTACTCCCTGAAGTCGCTCACCACGGCCTGTCTGCCGCTGATGGAGCGCGGCGGCTCGGTGGTCGGTCTCACCTTCGACGCGCAGGTCGCCTGGCCCAAGTACGACTGGATGGGTGTCGCCAAGGCGGCGCTGGAGTCCACCAACCGCTATCTCGCCCGTGACCTGGGCGCGCGGAACATCCGCTGCAATCTGATCTCGGCCGGCCCGATCAAGTCCATGGCCGCCAAGTCCATCCCCGGCTTCGAGGAACTGGCGGACGTGTGGAACCACCGCGCGCCCATCGGCTGGGACCTGGCCGACCCCGAGCCGGCCGGCCGGGGTGTCGTCGGTCTGCTGTCGGACTTCTTCCCGAAGACGACCGGTGAGATCGTGCATGTCGACGGCGGCGTGCACATGATGGGCGCCTGACCCTTCCCGCCGCACCGCGTACTCCCGTTCCGGAAGCCGCGCCCTGTCCAGCCGGACGGTGCGCGGCTTCGGTGCGTCCGGGCCCGGAGGCCCGGGGATCCGGCGGGGTGACGGACCGTGTCCCTTCGATTCGAAAAGAAGGACAAGTAGCCCCACACTGGGCGCATCGGGGCATACCGGATGCCGTACGGATGGCTGCGTGACTCCCCGCCAGGGTTCGTCATGGGGGAGGAGGTGTACGCATGCGTTCGTCGCTGCGCCGTGCGGCCGCCGCCCTCGCCGCGGCTCTGCTGATCACGAGCGGGCTGGCCGTCTCCTCGGAACTCTTCTCGCGGACGCGGGGCGCGCCCGGGCCCGTCGAGGTCTCCGCCCCGCCGCGAGGGGAGGGGGCGCGCGGCCGGCCCGACCGATTCGGAGCCACCTGCCGTACGAAGATCGAGGGCTCGCGCGCCACCGCCTCGTGCCACAACCCGTACCCGGAGACCGACCGGGTGCGGCTGCACGTCGAGTGCGAACGCTGGTGGGACATCGACGCCGACAGCGCGCCGGTGGAGATCGCCGCCGCGCGGTACGGGGAACTCGCCGAGCGCTGCTGGATGGAGATCCGCCATGTGTGGATCACCCATGAGCGCGTGGCCTTCTGAGCCCGCCGTGCCGAGCCGGTTCCGTCCCCCCTCGGCCCCGTCACGCCGTTTCCCCTGGATGTCGGCTGTCCCTCAGACCCGTTCGCCCAGACAGTGGAGGGTGTAGCTGGCCGCCTCGGTGCCCGCCGTCTCCACATCGCCCGCCCGGATCGCGGCCACCAGCCGCGCGTGGTCCATATGGTTCTCCGGGCGCAGCTCCTGCCCCACGTCGTCGCGGAGCCAGTCGCGCAGCAGATGATTGAGGTCCGCGTAGAGCGCGGTCAGCACATCGTTGTGCGAGGCCGAGACGACCGCCATGTGGAGGGTGGCGTCCGCCGCGACGAACGCGTCCAGATCACGCGCGGCCCAGGCCTCCTCGCGCCGTGCGAGCAGGGTCTCCAGTTGCCGCAGCTCCCGGTCCGTACGCCGCTCGGCCGCCAGCCTGGCGGCCGAGGACTCCAGGGTGGAGCGCACCTCGGCGATGTCGCGCCGTTCGGCGCCGGCGAATCTTCGGTGCATCACCCCGGCCAGTTCACTGGTCGCGATCACATAGGTGCCCGAGCCCTGGCGGATGTCCAGGAGCCCGTTGTGGGCGAGCGCGCGGACCGCCTCGCGGACGGTGTTACGGGCCACCCCGAGCTGTTCCACCAGCTCGGGCTCGGTGGGGATACGGGAACCCACCGGCCACGCGCCCGAGGTGATCTGGCTCCGCAGCTCGGTGATCACCTGATCGGAGAGGGCGGAACGCCGGGGAGAGGTCAGCGCCATGGTGCTCCAAGTCTCGTGGAAGGGCCGAAGAGGGGCAGGCGGGCGGCTGGACAGTCAATCATCCTATGATTCTATGATGGCCTCATGCCCGACGAGCCGCAGCCGCAGATACCCACGCCCACGGACACCCGGACTCTGAGCCGGTCGGCCGCGTCCGTATCCGCACCCGGCGATTCTCCCGCACGGCCCGCGGCTCCCGCACGGCCAGCAGCGTCGGCACCGCCCGCGGCGCCCGTGCCGCCCGGGGCGTCCGGGGCGGTTCGGCTCACCCGGCTGCTCGTCGTCGGGCTCGTTCTCGCCGCGCTGAACCTCCGCCCCGCCATCACCAGCCTCGGCGCGCTGCTCGAAGAGGTACGGGACGGGCTGCACATGAGCGGCAGCGTCGCGGGTGTCCTCACCTCCGTACCGCCCTTCTGCTTCGCGGTCTTCGGCTTCACCGCCCCGCGCCTGGCCCGGCGGTACGGCCCCGGAGCCGTCGTCTGCGCGAGCATGGTGGCGATCACGGCGGGACTGCTGATCCGGCCGTTCGCCGGCGGTACGGCGGGTTTCCTCGCGGCGAGCGCGTTCGCGCTGATGGGCATCGCCGTCAGCAATGTGCTGATGCCGGTGATCGTCAAGCGGTACTTCCCCGACCGGGTCGGCACCATGACCGGGCTGTACTCGATGGCACTGGCGCTCGGCACGGCCGTCGCCGCAGCCGTGACCGTCCCCATGACCGAGGCGCTGGGCGGCAGTTGGCGCACGGGACTCGGTGTCTGGGCCGTGCTCGCGGCCGTCGCCGTGCTGCCCTGGACCGGCCTGGTGCGCGACCGGGGCGTCACGGGGGCGGGGGCCGGTGTGTCCACGGGCGCCACGGGGGCGCCGGCCGGTGTGTCCACGGCCGCGGTTGCTCCTGGACCGGCGGGGCCGGCGGCGTCGGGGGGACCGGCGGGGCCGATCCCCGGGCTCAGGCTCGGGCGCAGCCGTACCGCCTGGGCGCTGGCCTGTTTCTTCGGTCTCCAGGCCACCGGCGCGTACATCACCATGGGCTGGATGCCCCAGGTCTTCCGTGACGCGGGGGTCCCGGCCGGCACGGCGGGGCTGCTGCTCGCCGTGACCATGGTGATGGGGGTGCCCCTCGCCTTCGTGATCCCGGGGCTGGCCGCGCGGATGAGGAACCAGGGGCCGATCGTCGTCGCTCTCGGTCTCTGCGGGCTGACCGCCTACTCGGGCCTGTACGTCGCCCCCGCCGAGGGCGCCTGGGTCTGGGTGGTGCTGCTGGGCATCTCGAACTGCTCGTTCCCGCTCGCCCTCACCATGATCGGCATGCGGTCGAGGTCCGGCGCGGGCGTCGTACGGCTCTCCGCGTTCGCCCAGAGCACCGGCTATCTGATCTCGATCCCCGGCCCGCTGCTGGTGGGGGTGTTGTACCAGCACACGGGCGGCTGGGGGCTGCCGATCGCGCTGATGGCGGGGTTCCTGGTGCCGCAGATGGTGGCGGGGGTGATCGCGGGGCGGGACCGGACGATCGAGGACGAGGCGCGAATGCGAGACTGAACGCATGCCAGTCCTTGACCCGAATCCCCAGAACGGCCAGCAGAAGCTGCTCATCGTGTTCGGCACGATCATCGGCATCCTGGTGCTCATCGGCATCATCGCGTCGATCGCCTCGCCCTGAGGCGGGTCGCCTCCCGGCGGGCACTCGCCGGGATCATGTACGTACTACGTGGACCTTCCCCCTCGCCCTCACTTGGCACCCGGCTGGGTTGACACCCTTGGCTATGGACATTAGCTTCTGGCTAGTCGCATTAGCTTACGGCTATTGCACTTAACGAGCAGGGAGATGTCATGGCTGAGTTTGTCTCCGTCCCGGGCGGCACCATCGCCTACGAGGTCGCTGGAGAAGGCCCGCCGGTCGTCCTGGCCCACGGCATGGGGGACAGCCGCGCGGCGTACAGGTTCGTCCTGCCGCGTCTGGTGGCGGCGGGGTATCGAGTGGCCGCGGTCGACCTGCGGGGCTGTGGCGAGTCGAGCGCGCGATGGCCTTCCTACTCGCGCACCGATATCGCGGGCGATCTGCTCGCGGTGATCCGCCACATCGACAGCGGCCCGGCCGTCCTGGTCGGCCACTCGATCTCCGGCGGCGCCGCCACCATCGCGGCGGCCCAGGATTCCGGCCTGGTCAGGGGCATTATCGAGCTGGGCCCCTTCACACGCGCGCAGTCGATCAAGCTCGGCGACTTCCGCTCGAAGAGCTACCGCAAGGGTGCCTTCCGACTGCTCGGCGCCGGCCTGTTCGGCAGCGTGGGACTGTGGTCCCGCTATCTCGACCACGCCTACCCGGGCCGCAAGCCGGCCGACTGGACCGACCGGCTGGCCCGCATCGAGGCGATGCTGGGCGAGCCCGGCCGGATGCGGGCGATGCAGAAGATGGGGCAGTCGGCGCCGACCGACGCCGGCGCCCAGTTGGGCAACGTACGGTGCCCTGCCCTGATCGTGCAGGGCTCGCTCGACCCCGACTGGGTCGATCCGCGCGCCGAGGGCGAGGCGATCGTGGCTGCGATGCCGGCCGGTGTCGGAGAGCTCGCGGTGGTCGAGGGAGCCGGCCACTACCCGCACGACCAGTACCCCGAGGAGACGGTGTCCCTGATGCTGGCCTTCCTGGAAGCACACGCCCTTGCCTAGGGCGGGCCTCGATACGAGCGCCGTCGTCGCGGCGGGAGCGGCGCTCGCCGACGAGGTCGGTCTGGCGGGCCTGACCATGGGTCTGCTGGCCGACAGGCTCGGCGTACGGCCGCCGTCCCTGTACAAGCACGTCGGCTCCCTGCACGAACTGCGGCACGGCATCTCCGTCCAGGCCAAGCGCGAATTCGCCCATCAGCTGGCCCGGGAGTCCGTCGGCCGTTCCGGTCCGGACGCGGTCCGGACGTTCGCCGACAGCTACCGCCACTGGGCCCTGGAGCATCCCGGCCGCTACGCCGCCACCATCCCCGCTCCGGCGGCCGGTGACGAGGAGGACCGCCGCGTCAGCGAGGAGGCGTTGCAGGTTCTGCTCGACGTCCTCGCCGGTTTCGGCCTGCCCGACGCGCGCGTAGTCGACTCCGCACGGGCGCTGCGATCAGCACTTCACGGGTTCGTCACCCTTGAGGGCGCCGGCGGCTTCGGGATGCCCCGCGACGTCACGCGGAGTTTCCACTTCCTCATCGACACCCTGATCGCCGGCTTCCAGGCCGACCCTCCTGATCACGCCTCCGAAGGATGACATGGCCGCCACCGATCCCTCCCTGAGGACCAAGACGCAACGGCCGGGGCACGACTACGTCCGAGGCGGCATGCGCTTCGCCGCCGAGGTGACCGCCTGGGTGTGCACCCCCTGGGCCCTGTGGTCGCACTCGATCCCGCTGGCGATCGGCGCCGTCCTGCTGCTGATCGTGCTGCCTGCCGTCTTCAGCACCCCGGGCGACCGGCCCGGCGGAGACGCGCCCGTCGCGGTGCCGGGCATCGTCACCATCTTGCTGGTCGTGCTCCAGCTGGTGGCGGCCGCAGCGTCTGCGTGGGCGCTGTGGGGGACGTGGATCGCCACGACGGTGACTGTCCTGTGCCTGGTCGTGCCGTTTACCGAGCTACCGCGCTGGCGAGCCCTGTTGAGCGCGCCCCGCGATCAAGCCGAGCGCCCAGCGCGCCGGTGACCGCGGAGACCTGGGCTCTGTTCCGCACTACGGGCGTGACCTGCGCCCTGCCCCCGCTCTGCACTACGGGGACGATTACGGGCCCCTCCCGGGCCATCGCCCCGCAGAAAGTCTGACACCGCTGGCAGGGCACCACGCTTTCCGCGGATCCGGGCCGCAGGGGGTGGGTGGCCTCCTGCCGGTGGGTCCCGTTCGGGTTCCGGATCACCCCGGCCGCTTCTGGGTGCGGACATTCTCCGGCTGCTGTCGGCCGCCGGCGAGTGAGCCGAAGGGGCGCGTCGGTGCCGAAAAGGAGAGCGCGCGGAGGTTCGTGAGGTACGAGCGAACCGAGCACGGTCGACTGTCGGCATCGACATGAGGCGCCCCGGAGGCGAACCGAGCCCTCAAAAAGAAGGTGTGTGAGCCGAAGGGCGCGCCGGTGCCGAAAGGGAGAGCGCGCGGAGGGTTCCGAGGGACGAGGGACCCGAGCACGGTCGACCGTCGACAGTGGCATCCAGCGCCCGGAGGCGAACCGAGCCCAAAAAAAGAGGGGGGCTAGCACCACCGTCCCCTAGGGGGGCAGGGTCAGGGTCAAGTGGGTGGGTCACCGGATGTGCCCGGGGGCTCATGATCCGTAGGTTCTGGGGTACCAGAAACCGCAGACCCACGGAGGCGGCCATGCCGGTCCGAACCCACTCCCGGTCCCCTCGGCGTGCCGCCTCCGACAGCATCGAGATCCGGCTGCCGTGGTGGTCCGTCGCCCTTCCCGCCCTGGCCTTCGCCGCGCTGCTTCTGCTGATGACGGGCTCCGGCCAGGCCCGTGCCGCGACGAGTGATCCCGCGGTGGGCCGCATCCTGGAGCAGATCCATCTGACGTTGGTGCGCTGACGGCGAGCAGTCGCCAGCGCGGTTCACCCGTGCCGGGACAGCGCGCCAACACCCTCTGCCCGCTGGCTCATTTCATGCGAAGCTGGGATGCATGAGCGTCGATACACCTCGCAGGATCGTCCTCCTCCGACATGCGAAGGCGGACTGGCCGGACGTGCCCGACCATGAGCGGCCGCTCGCCGATCGTGGCCGGTCGGACGCGCCCATCGCCGGCCGCAGGCTCGCCGACAGCGGACTCGTCGCCGATCTGGCTCTCTGCTCGACGGCCGCCAGGACGCGTGAGACCTGGAAGCTGGCGGTGCACGAGCTGCCCGTGCGGCCCAGGACCGTCTATGAGGACCGGCTCTACGATGCCACCCTCGGTGATCTCTTCGCGCTGGTCAACGAGACCTCCGACGATGTGAACGATCTGCTGCTGGTCGGTCACAACCCCGGAATGCACGCGCTGGCCGACGCCCTCTCCGGTGCGGGGGAGGGGGACGCCATCGCCCGGATGACCCGGACGGGATTCCCGACCGCCTCGCTGGCCGTGATCGCTTTCAACGGGAGCTGGAAGTCGGTGGAGCACGGAGTGGGCAGGCTCGTCGACTTCTGGACCCCGCGCGACTGACCGGGCCCAGGACGGCGGAAAGGTCCCGGCACGGAGCCCGTGCCGGGACCTTTCTTCTGTTGTGGGGTCCGGGGGTCAGTTCCCGCCGTCGGCGGTCTCCACCTCTTCGCGGGTGATGCCCAGGAGATACAGCACGGTGTCCAGGAACGGTACGTTCACCGCCGTGTGCGCCGCCTTGCGGACCACCGGCTTCGCGTTGAAGGCGACACCCAGTCCCGCGGCGTTCAGCATGTCGAGATCGTTGGCACCGTCGCCGATCGCGACGGTCTGCGCCAGCGGCACCCCCGCCTCGGCGGCGAACCTGCGCAGCAGCCTGGCCTTCCCCGCGCGGTCCACGATCTCGCCCACCACCCGCCCGGTGAGCTTGCCGTCCACGATCTCCAGGGTGTTGGCGGCGGCGAAGTCCAGCCCGAGCTGCTCCTGGAGGGCATCGGTGACCTGGGTGAATCCGCCCGAGACGACCCCTACTTGATAGCCGAGGCGCTTGAGCGTACGGATCAGGGTGCGGGCACCGGGGGTGAGCCGTACCTCGGCCCGTACCTTCTCCACCACCGACTCGTCGAGCCCGGCGAGCAGCGCCACCCGCGCGTGCAGGGACTGCTCGAAGTCCAGCTCCCCGCGCATGGCCCTGGAGGTCACCTCGGCGACCTCGGCCTCACAGCCCGCGTGGGCCGCGAAGAGCTCGATGACCTCGTCCTGGATCAGGGTGGAGTCCACGTCCATGACCACCAGCCGCTGGGCCCGGCGGTGCAGTCCGGCCGAGACGACCGCGACATCCACCCCGATCTCCGCGCCCTCGGTGGCCAGCGCGGTGCGCAGCGGCTCGGTCTCCACCCCGGAGACCGCGAACTCCACAGCGGTGACCGGGTACTTCGCCAGCCGGAAGATCCGGTCGATATTGCCACCGGTCGCGGTGATACGGGCCGCTATGGCCGACGTCGACTCGGCGGTCAGCGGATTGCCGAGCACGGTGACATGGGAACGGCCGCTGCCGCGCGGCCTGTTGTCACCGACACCGGAGATGATCTCCGCCTGGAGTTTGAGGGATTCGGTCCAGGTGTGCACGGTCGCCCGCAGCTCGCCCTCGGTGGCGCCGCCGGGGGCCGGAGCGGTGATCAGCGCGCAGAGGACGATACGGCCACGGGTGACGACCTGCTCGATGTCGATCACATCGACGGAGTAGGCGGCGAGGGTGTCGAAGAGCCCGGCGGTGATCCCGGGACGGTCCTTCCCGAAGATCTTGACGAGAAGAGTGGGGACGTCGGCGGTCCGAGGGGGCTGCGATGCACTCATGGTGGTTCCACCGTATCGGGCGGGGCATGGGCGGTGACCGGCCGTCCCGCGTACCGGACAGCGGTACCAGTCTCTGTCAGCGGCCGTCCGGCGGCGACCCCGGCGGCGGCGGTCCCGGCTCGTCCTCGGGCAGGCGCAGATACGGACGGGTGCCGGGGCCGGCGGGCCGGCAGGGCACGGACGGGGCGTACGGTCCGGGCGCCCGCCCCGGGTCCGGCGGCGCGCCCGGACCGGCCGGCGGCAGCTCCGCGGTCCGGGGCCCCGGACCGCGCGGCGGCGGTACGTCCGTTGCCGGCCATGCGTCCGTCCCAGGGACGGGGCCCGGCCGTACGTCCGTTCCGGGCATCGGCCCCGCCGCGGCCGTACCCCTGCCCGCCGCGTACGCGAGCAGCGCTCCCGCACCGCCCGCGCCCGTGCCCCAGACCGCCCCGAGCAGCAGGGCCGCACCCGCTCCGCCGTGCAGCTCGACGCCCGCGTCGAACGCGTTGATCCCGAGCACGGACAGCGAGGCGCCCGCCGACACATCCGTGAGCCACACCAGGACCGGCAGGGTGAGTGCCGTGACGGCGCCCAGCCTCAGGGCGCACCGCCCGGCGAAGGCGGCCGGACCGCCGTGGTCCGCGCCCTGACCGGCCCGGACCGTACGCACCGCCGTCAGCACCCCGGCGTACAGCATCATCACGGCGACGGCCACCACCAGCAGCCAGATCCGTCCGTCCAGTTCCGCGAGCCCGCCGACCGTCAGCGGCTCACCGCCCGACGGCCCGAGCAGCCGGTCCAGCGGATCGGGAAGCACCGTGGCCAGGGGGCCCGACGCGCTGCCGTCCCAGGGCACGAACAGACCGAGCGGAATGCCGAGCCAGACACCGTTCGGCGCCCCGAGCAGGGCCGCGCCCGCGACACGCCGGGGGTGTTCGTCGCCGATCGCCGCGTACCCGGCCGCCGCGAGCCCCGCGACCACCGCCATCAGCACGACGGTGACCAGGGCGGAGGCCGCCGGCCGCACGATCCGGTGCGCCCGTTCCCAGCCGCGCGGCAGCGGCGTACGTCCTGAGACGAGCAGGGCCACGGCCAGTACCCCGAGCACCCACAGCAGCGCACCCGCCAGTGAGCCGGCGGTGTTCACCCGGAACCCCACCGTCGCCTCGGCGTCCATCAGATCCCCGAGCCGGTCGGGCAGCAGCCCCCCGATGCCCGGCAGCTCACCGAGGCCGCCGAGCCCCGGCACCTCGCCGAGCCCCGGCACCTCGCCCAGCCCCGGTACCTCGATCCCCGAGCCGTCACCGGCCGTGCCCGGCACCCCGTCGGGCCCCAGCCCGCTCCCGTCGACCGTGACGACATCGCGCCCGGCCCACGCGAGCCCGCCGACCAGAGCGACGAACAGCACGGCCACCGTCCCCGCCCGCAGGGCGAGTTCGGCGACGGGGACATACGCGCCCGCGCGCCGCGGGGACCGCAGGGACCGCAGAAACAGAAACGCGAGGATCAACGCCCCCGTGAGCCCCACGCCCAGGGGCGTGAAGTCCACCGCGGTGCGCGCCTCCACACTGTCCATGCCGAAGACGGACACATCACCGGAAGGCGTGACCGATCCACCCGCCCCCAGCACCACCAGCGCCGCGGTCATCGGCCCCAACGAGCCCGCCGCGTCGGCGTCCAGGAGAACCAGACCGAGCGCCGCGATCCCCGCCATCCCGGCCAGGGCCCAGCTCACGGCGGCGACCGAGGCCAGCAGCACATCGAGCACGCCCGTACCGCCGCAGTCGTCGTCCCGCGCGTTCATTCAGGCCCCCCGATCCCCGACGGCCGTGCCCGCCTTGTGATCGTTCCTCGTGTTCACGCATGATCCGTAGGCACTCATACGCGGTTACCACTCTCCGGGTGGCTTTCTCCCCCCGTCAACGATCCTGCCACGCGGGCTGTTACGGGGTTGTACCAGGCGTTCGCGAGGCCCGGCTTTCCCTGGTGGGAGCGAGCCTGAAATAGTTCCTCACGATGTTCGCCATCCCCGGACTCCCTGCGACGGGGGACAATCGGGGGACAACAAGTGGGGCATGGAGTGCCGGAACTCGTACTGGAATTGAACGGAAGAACCTGGACGCTCGATCCGTCCAGGTCGTATGCCCTCGGCCGCGATCCCCAGGGTGACCTGGTGATCGACGACGCCAGGGTCTCGTGGCGCCACGCCACGATCAGCTGGAGCGGCCGGAACTGGGTCATCGAGGACCACGGCAGCACCAACGGCACCTATGCGCAGGGCAGGCGTATTCAGCGGCTCGACATCGGTGCAGGCTCGGCCGTGTATCTCGGCAACCCCACCGACGGACCCCGGCTCAGCCTCACCGACGGCGGAGCCGCGGGTGCGGGCGCGTACAGCGGACAGGGAACGGCCCAGGCGCAGCAGGCCGAGCAGGCCTGGCAGCAGCCTCACCAGCAGGCGCCCGTCCAGGGGCAGCAGGGCCGGCAGCAGCCGCAGGCATCCCAGCAGCACGGTCGGATTCCGCACCAGCAGGGCCCGCGGCAGGGCAGCGGTCCCGGTGCCTCCTTCCCGCAGCAGGGCCCGGCCGCCGGCGGTGTCGCGGGGGCCCCGCCGGTGTACGGGGACCGCAGCCCGACCACGTTCCACCAGCTCTCCCTCGGCCGGGTGATGCGCATCGGCCGTGCGTTGGAGAACGAACTGGTCGTCTCCGACCTCCAGGTCTCGCGGCTGCACGCGCAGTTCACCGCGACCCCCGACGGCCGGTTCGAGATCCGTGACCTCGGGTCCCATAACGGCACCTACGTCAACGGCCAGCCGATAGCCAAGTCGGGCACCGTGCTCATCGGGCCCAACGACATCGTCGGTGTCGGCCACTCGACGTTCCGTCTGGTCGGCGACCGGCTCGAGGAGTTCGTCGACACCGGTGACGTCTCCTTCTCCGCCCGTCATCTCACGGTCACGGTCGACGGCGGCAAGCAGATCCTCAAGGACGTCTCCTTCGGTGTCCCGGAGAAGTCGCTGATCGCGGTCATCGGCCCGTCGGGCTCCGGCAAGTCCACCCTGCTCAAGGCGCTCACCGGCTACCGCCCCGCCGACCAGGGCGATGTCCTCTACGACAACCGCAATCTGTACAAGCAGTTCGCGGAGCTGCGCCAGCGCATCGGTCTGGTCCCGCAGGACGACATCCTGCACAAGGAGCTGACCGTCAGGAAGGCGCTCAAGTACGCGGCCAAGCTCCGCTTCCCCGGCGACACCGCCGAGGCCGAGCGCGAGGCCCGTATCGACGAGGTGCTGCGCGAGCTGAAGCTCGACATCCACAAGGGCAAGAAGATCACCTCGCTCTCCGGTGGCCAGCGCAAGCGGGTCTCCGTCGCCCTGGAGCTGCTCACCAAGCCTTCGCTGATCTTCCTGGACGAGCCGACCTCCGGTCTCGACCCGGGTATGGACCGCGATGTCATGCAGCTTCTGCGCGGTCTCGCCGACGACGGCCGTACGGTCCTGGTCGTCACCCACTCCGTGGCCGAACTGGCGATCTGCGACAAGCTGCTGGTGATGGCGCCCGGCGGCTCCGTGGCGTACTTCGGCCCTCCGGAGGAGGCGCTCAACTTCTTCGGCTACACCACATGGGCCGATGTCTTCTCCGCCTTCGAGAACTACCGCGACTACGACTGGGCCGGCCGCTGGCGCGGCTCGCAGCACTACCAGATGTACGCGGCGGACATCGACGCCGTCGCCGCGCAGTCCGTACACATGCCGCCCCCGCAGCAGATGCGCCCGCCGAAGCCGCAGAGCTGGCTCGCCCAGTTGCTCACGCTGATCCGCCGCTACTCCGCGGTCATCGCGTCCGACAAGGGCTTCCTGGCGCTGATGGTGATCCTGCCGGCCGTTCTCGGTGTGGTCAGCGTCGTCATTCCGGCGGAGTTCGGCCTCGGCCCGCCGGAGGCGCCGTCCCGGTTCAACGGTGACGCGGGCACAATCATGCTGATCCTCGCGGTCGGCATGTGCTTCTCGGGCGCGGCCAACTCCGTACGAGAACTGATCAAGGAACGGGTGATCTACGAACGGGAACGGGCCACCGGTCTGTCCCGCTCCGCCTATCTGATGTCGAAGGTGATCACGCTCGGTGTGATCACGGCCTTCCAGGGCGTCATCATCTGCGGCATCGGCTTCGCCACCCGGGCGCTGCCCGAAGAGGGCCTGATCATGCCGCCGGCCGTGGAGATCTGCCTGGTGGTGATCGCCCTCGGCTTCACCTCGATGATGTTCGGACTGGTCATCTCCTCGCTGGTGAGGACGGCCGAGAAGACCATGCCGCTGCTGGTGATGTTCGCGATCGTCCAGGTCGTCTTCACCGGCATCCTCTTCCAGGTCTACGACTCGCCGGGGCTGGAGCAGTTCGCCTGGCTGATGCCGTCCCGCTGGGCCATCGCGGGCGCCGGCTCGACCCTCGACCTCGCGCATCTCATGCCGCCGTGGGACCAGGACAACCCCACCAATCTGGACCCGCTGTGGGAGCACACGGCGAGCCAGTGGGGGATGAACATCGGCATCCTGCTGCTCATCGGTGTGGTGTGCGGGTTCGCGGTGTCGCGGCTGCTGCGCCGTCATGAGCCCGAGGTCATGCGCAAGTAGCGCGGCACACGTACCCGGATACACACGTACACGCATACACACGTACGCCGGAGGGCGGCACCCCGCAGTGGGGGTGCCGCCCTCCGGCATCGTGCGCTCGGTGCGCTCGGTGCGCTGTGGCGCGCTCCGGTGGGCGTCGGTGCGGCCCGGCTCAGTAGGCGCTGTTGACGTTGTCCATCGAGCCGTACCTGTCCGCCGCGTAGTTGGCGGCGGCCACGATGTTGGCGACCGGGTCCCAGATGTCGAACGGCGTGCCCTTGACGTGGTACGCCTTGAACGTCGGCGGGATGACCTGGAGCAGGCCCTTCGACGGTATGCCGTTCTTGGCGTTGATGTCCCAGAGGTTGATGGCCTTCGGGTTACCACTGGACTCGCGCATGATGTTGCGGTGCAGCCCCTCGTACGAGCCGGGGATGCCGTTCTTCTTCATGATCGACAGGGACTCACGGATCCACCCGTCCAGGTTGTTCGGGTAGGTGGCCTTGGCGGGCTTGCTGTCGGCCGTCTTGACGGTGGCGATCTCCTGCTTGGCCGTGCTCGCCTTCACGGTCGAGGCCTGGGCGCTGTAGGCCACCGGTGCGGTGGCGACATGGGCGTCCGCGGCGGTGTTGCCACCGGGAACCAGGGTGAAGGTGACGGCCGCGAAACCGGCGGCGGCGATGCCTGCGATCGAAGCCTTGCGGGTCGTGGTCCTGTTCAGGCTACGGAGATCAGCGATGCGTGACGAGAACATGAAAGACGTACCTCTTCGAATTGCGGGGAGTCGCGAAGGCCGGGTGGCCAGCCAGCTCGGCGGCGACGAACGCAATTCTTAGCGGCAGCAAAATGCGCTGGCAAAGGTGTGACCTACGACTTCGGGTAGTGCACCGGGGCGCCCCAGCGGCGCCCAAATGCCCGTTTACGCCAAGCTCACACCTCTTTGTCCAGCGACTAAAGACGTTCGTAAGTGATCCACGTCCTATGCGCGGGCTCACATTGAGGGCGGTGCGATATGACCGCTCGTTGCTTCAGCAATGCGAAGGGTGAGCATTCTCGTCCGGGAGGACGAGATGGACGTCCCCGAACTCGTGCCAGAGGTAGAGCCGGTCCACCGCCTCCTGGTACCCCCGCTCCAGCGCCGCCCGCCCGGCGATCGCCTCCAGCATCAGCAGATGCGAGGCCTCCGGTTCGTGCAGCCCGGTCAGCAGCCCGTCCACGGCGCGCACCCCCCGCCGGGGCGTGACCACGAGATCCGTCCACCCCGAGGCGGCCCGCACCACACCGTCCGCCCCGGCCGCCGACTCCAGGGCCCGCACCGCCGTGGTGCCGACCGCGATGATCCTCCCGCCCCCCGCCGCGGCGGCGTTCACCAGCCGGGCCGTCGCCTCCGGCACCGCGAACCGCTCCGGGTACGGCGGCTCGTGCGCCTCCGCCGACGCCACCCCCGTATGCAGGGTCAGCGGCGCGAACCCCACACCGCGGCTCACCAGCTCCGCGACCATCACGGCGGTGAAGGGACGGCCCGCGCTCGGCATCTCCGCCGACCCCGAGCCGTCGGGGGAGGGGAGCGCGAAGACCGTCTGGTACGCGGACAGCGGCTGGTCCCGGTCCGTGTATCCGTACCGGATCGGCCGCCCGCGGCGCCGCAGCAGCCCCGGCACATCGGGGCAGGAGACCCGCGCCCACCACAGCCGGGCCCCCTCCGGGTCCAGCGGATCCTCCAGCACGAGATGCTCACCGCCCGGCAGCCGTACGACCGCCCCCACCGGACCCCCGCGCCGGGGCAGAGTCGTGCCCGCGCCTCCCGGCCCGGCGGCGTCCGCCGGTCCGGTGGCGCCCCCCGGTCCGGTGCTGCCGACCCGTCCGCCGGCCCCCGCCCCGGCCGCCGCGCGCGGTGTCCGCAGCTCCACCGCCCACCGGCCGTCGTCACCCCGCGTCGAGAAGTGCACAACGACCCGTGCGCCGCCCAGCCGCCCGTTGACCGCGGCCGGCAGCGTCACCGACGTGTTGACCACGAGCACATCCCCCGCCCGGAGCAGACGCGGCAGCTCACGGAAGGTGTGATGGGTCACCTCGGTGCCCCGGGAGACCAGCAGCCGTACATCGTCCCGGCCCGATCCGCGCTGCTCCGCCGGGACCCGCGCCGACAGCTCCTCGGGCACCCGCGGCGCCCCGGACCCCGTACCCACCGCCGTCGGGTACCTCATACGGTCACGTCCCGCAGGGCGGCAACCGTGTACCGGCCGCTCGGCGGGCGCTGCTCCAGCAGCCGCAGAAAACCGGGGACCACCGACTCCGGAGCCGGCCGGGGATCCGGGTCGTCCGGCACGGCCGCCGTATAAAGGTCGGTCCCCATGTCGCCAGGGTCGACGGCCCACACCCGCAGCTCCGGCTCCTCGACCGCGAGCACGGCTGCGAGCTGGTCCAGCGCCGCCTTCGACGCCCCGTATCCGCCCCAGGTCCCGTACGCCTCCGCCGCCGCGTCCGAACTCACCATGATCACCGTGCCCGCCATACCCGCGCGCAGCAACGGCAGAGCCCGCTGCACCAGGCCCAGCGCCGCGACCACATTGGTCTCCAGCGCCGTCCGCAGCCCGTCGAGCGGCAGCGCCTCCAGCCGTACGAGCGGCTCCGCGCCCAGCGCGCTGGCATTGCTCACCACGAGACCGAGCGCCCCCAGCCCGGCGGCCGCGGTCACCAGCTCCTCGCGGTGCGCCGCGTCGGTGACATCCCCCGCGAGCGCCACCACCCGGGTCCCGTACGCCCTGGCCTCCCCGGCCGCCCCCTCCAGTACGCGCGCGGTCCTGGCGTCCAGCACCAGATCCCAGCCGCGCCGGGCCAGTGCCACGGCCAGCGCACGCCCCAGCCCCTTCGAAGCCCCCGTGATGATCGCTACCGGCATGACATCCGCTCCTCCGCATCCGTACCGGCGCACCAGGACGTCCGCCGATGCCGCCCACCGTAGGAACGCCGCCCCCGTCCCCGCCTCGGACAGCGGACCGGTCCGCCGAGGGCAGTTCGGCCTAGGTCGTCCGGACAGGGCCTAGGTCGTCCGCCCCGGTCGGAGGCGGTCCCGAGGCGGATACGGGCTGTCCGGCCCGCCGGTACGGTAAAAAGATGAGTCACCGACCCCGCTCCGGTCTCGCGGCCGTGAGCAGCGCGCTTCTGGCGATGAGCAGGCGTCTGGAGGTGCGCGACGTCCTCAAGACGATCGTCGCCTCGGCCCGCGAACTGCTCGACGCCGAGTACGCGGCGCTCGGTGTGCCGGACGACCACGGCGGCTTCGCCCAGTTCGTGGTGGACGGCGTCACCGACGAACAGTGGCGGGCCATCGGCCCGCTGCCCCGCCAGCACGGCATCCTCGCGGCGATGCTCCACAAGGAGAAGGCCGAGCGCCTCGCCGATGTGCGCCGGGACCCGCGCTTCGAGGGCTGGCCCTCCGCCCATCCCGAGATGTCCGACTTCATCGGACTGCCGGTCAGGGACGGTGACGAGACGATCGCCACGCTCTTCCTCGCCAACAAGCGCTGCCCGGAGCCCGCGCCCGCCCGCGGCGAGCGCTGCGGGTTCACCGAGGAGGACGAGGAACTCCTCGCGATCCTCGCCCAGCACGCCGCGATCGCCCTCACCAACGCCCGGCTCTACGAGCGCAGCCGGGAACTCACCATCGCCGAGGAGCGCTCGCGCCTCGCACACGAACTCCACGACGCCGTCAGCCAGAAGCTCTTCTCGCTGCGGCTGACCGCCCAGGCCGCGGCCGCCCTGGTCGACCGCGACCCGGCCCGCGCCAAGGGCGAACTCCAGCAGGTCGCCGCGCTCGCCGCCGACGCCGCCGACGAACTGCGCGCCGCCGTCGTCGAGTTGCGCCCCGCGGCCCTCGACGAGGACGGCCTGGTCCATACGCTCCGCACCCATGTCCAGGTGCTCGACCGCGCCCACTCGGCGAAGGTCACCTTCGACACCTCCGGCATGCGCGCTCTTCCCGCCGCCCAGGAGGAGGCGCTGCTGCGGGTGGCCCAGGAGGCACTGCACAACGCGCTGCGGCACTCCGGGGCCGACCGGGTCGAGGTCGCCCTCGCCCGCCGCGGGCAGGGCGCGGTCCTCAGCGTCACCGACAACGGCAGGGGCTTCGAACCCCGGACGGTCCGCAGGGCCGGCCGCCATCTCGGACTGGTCTCGATGCGCGACCGGGCGAGCGGCGCGGGCGGCAGACTCACGGTGGAATCGGCGCCCGGCCAGGGCACCACGATCGAGATGGAGGTGCCCGGTGGCTGAAGAGGGCAGAGGCGGCGCGGAACGCTCCGGCGGCGGGACGGCGGACGGTCGCGGCCGGACGATCCGCGTTCTGCTGGTCGACGACCACCAGGTAGTGCGCCGCGGACTGCGCACGTTCCTGGAGATCCAGGACGACATCGAGGTGGTGGGCGAGGCGTCCGACGGCGGCGAGGGGGTCGCCCGAGCCGGGGAACTGCACCCCGACGTCGTGCTGATGGACATCAAGATGCCGGGGATGGACGGTATCGAGGCGCTGCGCAAACTCCGCGAACTGGACAATCCGGCCAGGGTGTTGATCGTCACCAGCTTCACCGAGCAGCGCACCGTGGTCCCCGCCCTGCGGGCCGGGGCCTCCGGCTATGTGTACAAGGACGTCGACCCCGAGGCGCTGGCGGGCGCGATCCGTTCCGTCCACGCGGGCCACGTGCTGCTCCAGCCGGAGGTCGCGGGCGCGCTGCTGGCCCAGGACGACCTGGGCGGCGGCCAGGGCAGGGGGACCTCGCTCACCGAACGGGAGCGGGAGGTGCTCGGTCTGATCGCCGACGGGCGCTCCAACCGGGAGATCGCGCGTGCGCTGGTGCTCTCGGAGAAGACTGTCAAGACGCATGTCTCGAACATCCTGATGAAGCTGGACCTCTCGGACCGTACGCAGGCGGCGCTCTGGGCCGTACGGCATGGGGCGGCGGGCTGACGCGGCCGAACCGGACCGTCGTCCTCCGGTCTGAGATTCATACCGTCGTGTGTATGTCACCCACACGGCGCATCCTGATCGCCGCTCGGGCGTTCTTCATGGCGTAACCACGGCGTACTGCCGGGGTCATTGATCACACGATTAAGGAACATCCCATGAAGGTTGCCAAGAAGGCCGCTCTGGTCCTCGTCACCGCCGGTCTCGCGGCGGGTGCCTCCGCCGGTGCCGCGTTCGCCACCGACGGCGGCGCCCACGCCGCCGGCACGGCGAAGAACTCCCCGGGTGTCGGCTCCGGCAACGCCATCCAGGTCCCGGTGCACATTCCGGTGAACGTCACCGGCAACACGGTCAATGTGATCGGCCTGCTGAACCCGGCGTTCGGCAACCACGCCATCAACCACTGATCCCCACGCCGCCCGCGCCCGCCCGGCCCCCCGGGCCGCGCTGACGCCCCGGCCGCTGTCGGCCGCCGGCGAGTGAGCCGAAGGGCGCGCCGCTGTCGAGAGGGAGAGCGCGCGGAGGGTTCCGAGGGACGAGGGACCCGAGCACGGTCGACCGTCGACAGTGGCATCCAGCGCCCGGAGGCGAACCGAGCCCCGAAAAAGAAGGCGAGTGAGCCGAAGGGGCGCGTCGGTGCCGAAAAGGAGAGCGCGCGGAGGCCGTGAGGAACGAGCGGTCGAGCACGGTCGACTGTCGGCACCGACATAAAGCGCCCCGGAGGCGAACCGCGCCCCAAAAAAAGCTAGAAGCGCGGCTCCTGTCGCTGGCGCTCCTCCACATACGCGTTGTACGAGGCGACCTGCGCCCGGCGGGCCACCCGCTCCACCGGGCGCAGGGCCGCGCCCCGCGCCGCCATCTCCGACGCGCTCACCGCACTACCGTGCCCGTGCTCGTACGCCAGAGAGACCAGCAGGCCGATCCGCTGCGCCAGTTCGAGAACCCGGACCGCGCGCGGCGGATAGCCGGGCGCCAGCACCTCGCGGCCCCGTTCCGCCCGTGCCCGGTACGCGTCCAGCGCCGCCTCCGCCACCGGGCCCGACGCCGCCACATCCAGCCGTGACAGCACCTCCGTCGCCTCCCGCAGCGCCTCGGCCAGCTCACGCTCCGCCTCCCCGAGCGAGGGCACGTCCGCCGGCGGGGCCTGCCGTACCGGCAGACAGTGCCAGAGGACCTCGGTATGACGGTCCCCCTCCGGACCCACCGAGGTGATCTCGGGCACGAGACCGTACGGGGCGCCCGTGGCGATCACGGCCTCCTCGGCCTCCAGCGCCCGGGCGTTGAACTCCGGCGGTCCGCAGAGTCCCAGCGGATGCCCCGGTACGGGCAGCGCCACCCGGTACCCGGTCACCCCGAGCGCCCGCAGCCGTCCCAGTGCCAGCGTGAGCCCGACGGGCCCGGCCTCGCCCGGCAGCCCTTCCACCCGGTGCAGGGCGTCCTCGCCGACTATGGCGAGCACGGCGTCGTCCGGCGATACAAACCCGGCCAGAAGGGCATTTCCCCAAGCGGCCAGCAGTCCTGAGCGTGGTTGCGAAAGCATGGACCCAGCCTAGGGAACGGACCTCAAGGCCGGACCACTCGACCGGTGGCGTAGATTTTCCTGGGAGCTGCGCCTACAGGCGCACCCGGAACCTCAAGACGATTGCATGGGGAGACAACGCGCTCATGAGCGATGTACTGGAGCTGGTGGACGTATCCGTGGTCCGCGACGGACGCGCTCTGGTGGACGATGTCTCCTGGTCGGTCAAGGAGGGAGAGCGCTGGGTGATCCTCGGCCCCAACGGCGCCGGCAAGACCACCCTGCTCAATCTGGCCTCCAGCTATCTCTTCCCGACCAGCGGGACGGTGCGGATCCTCGGCGACCGGCTCGGCAAGGTGGACGTCTTCGACCTCCGCCCGCGCATCGGGATCGCGGGCATCGCCCTCGCCGAGAAGCTGCCCAGGCGCCAGACCGTGCTCCAGACCGTCCTCACCGCCGCGTACGGCATGACCGCGACCTGGCACGAGAACTACGACGAGGTCGACGAGCAGCGCGCCCGAGCCTTCCTCGACCGGCTCGGCATGACCGAGTACCTCGACCGCAAATTCGGCACCCTCTCCGAGGGCGAGCGCAAGCGCACCCTGATCGCCCGCGCCATGATGACCGACCCCGAACTGCTGCTCCTGGACGAGCCCGCCGCCGGTCTCGATCTGGGCGGACGCGAGGACCTGGTCCGCAGACTCGGCCGCCTCGCCCGCGACCCGTACGCCCCCTCCATGATCATGGTGACCCACCATGTCGAGGAGATCGCGCCCGGCTTCACCCATGTCCTCATGATCCGCCAGGGCAAGGTGCTCGCCGCCGGCCCCATGGAGACCGAACTGACCTCCCGCAACCTCTCGCTCTGCTTCGGCCTCCCCCTCGTCGTCGAGCGCACCGGCGAGCGCTGGACGGCACAGGGACTGCCGCTCGGCTGACCGGATATCACCCCTGTCCCGACAGGGACCGCCGGACCTACCATGACCAGGTGGAAATCGAAGCGTGGGTGTGGTGGCTGATCGGCGCCGTCGGTCTGGGAATTCCGCTTGTTCTGACCGCGATGCCCGAGTTCGGAATGTTCTCCGCCGGGGCGGTCGCCGCCGCCGTCACCGCGGCGCTGGGCGGCACGGTGGTGGCTCAAGTCCTGGTGTTCGTCGTGGTGTCCGTCGCGCTCACCGCGGTGGTACGGCGTATCGCGAGCCGGCAACGCGGCTCGAATCCCGGCGCGGCCACGGGAATTGACGCGCTGAGAGGCCGTCAGGCCATCGTCCTCGAACGGGTCGACGGCCGAGGGGGCCGCATCAAGCTCGCCGGCGAGATCTGGTCGGCACGCGCCCTCGACGAGCAGATGTCGTTCGAACCCGGCCAGCAGGTCGATGTGGTCGAAATCGACGGAGCGACAGCCGTGGTGATGTGAACCAACCCTGTGGAACGCTCCCCACGCACGCTCCTGGTCTGAGAAACTCGATCATCAGAACATCCGGCAGCGAAGGGCCCGAGATACGCGATGCCATCAATCATCATCGTCCTGGTCATCCTGGTGGTGCTTGTATTCATCGCCCTGATCAAAACGATCCAGGTCATCCCGCAGGCAAGCGCCGCCATCGTGGAGCGGTTCGGCCGCTACACCCGAACGCTCAACGCGGGCCTGAACATCGTGGTCCCGTTCATCGACTCGATCCGTAACCGGATCGACCTCCGCGAGCAGGTCGTCCCCTTCCCGCCGCAGCCGGTGATCACGCAGGACAACCTGGTCGTCAACATCGACACCGTCATCTACTACCAGGTGACCGACGCCCGCGCGGCGACCTACGAGGTCGCCAGCTACATCCAGGCGATCGAACAGCTCACCGTCACCACCCTGCGCAACATCATCGGTGGCATGGACCTGGAACGGACCCTCACCTCCCGCGAGGAGATCAACGCGGCCCTGCGCGGCGTCCTCGACGAGGCCACCGGCAAGTGGGGCATCCGCGTCAACCGCGTCGAGCTGAAGGCCATCGAGCCACCGACCTCCATCCAGGACTCGATGGAGAAGCAGATGCGCGCCGACCGTGACAAGCGCGCCGCGATCCTCACCGCCGAGGGCATCCGCCAGTCCCAGATCCTCACCGCGGAGGGCGAGAAGCAGTCCGCGATCCTCCGCGCGGAGGGCGAGGCCAAGGCCGCGGCCCTGCGCGCCGAGGGCGAGGCCCAGGCGATCCGTACGGTCTTCGAGTCGATCCACGCGGGCGACCCCGACCAGAAGCTGCTCTCCTACCAGTACCTCCAGATGCTCCCCAAGATCGCCGAGGGGGATGCCAACAAGCTCTGGATCGTGCCCAGCGAGATCGGCGACGCGCTCAAGGGACTCAGTGGCGCCTTCGGCAACCTCGGCGGCGGTGTACCCGGCTTCGACACCGGCAAGGAGCGCCGACAGGACCCCCCGCTGGACTGAACCGTCCGCCCCTTCGTGCATGATCGGTGCATCCCGCACCGATCACCGAAGGGGCAGCGCACTGTGACCATCTGGGAGATGCTCGCCGTCTTCGCGGCGGGGGTCAGCGCCGGGACCATCAACACCATCGTCGGTTCCGGCACCCTCATCACCTTTCCCGTCCTGCTGGCGACCGGCCTCCCCCCGGTCACCGCGACCGTCTCCAACGCCCTCGGGCTGATACCGGGATCGATCAGCGGAGCCATCGGCTACCGCGCCGAACTCGCCGGCCAGCGGGACCGCGTCCTGCGCCTGGCCGTCGCCGCACTCCTCGGGGGCCTCGGCGGCGCCACCCTGCTGCTGGTCCTGCCCTCGACGGCCTTCGAGACGATCGTGCCCGTCCTGGTCACCATCGCCCTCGTCCTGGTCATCCTCCAGCCCCGGCTCACCAGGGCCGTCCAGGCCCGCCGCGCCCGCAGAGGCACCAGCACCCGCCGCAACGGCGGCCCGGCTCTGTTCGCCGGACTCCTGCTCGCCAGCGTCTACGGCGGCTACTTCACGGCGGCCCAGGGGATCATCTACCTCTCCCTGATGGGCATGCTGCTCGACGACAGCCTGCAACGCCTCAACGCCGTCAAGAACATCCTCGCCGCCGTCGTCAACAGCGTCGCCGCGCTCTACTTCCTCTTCGTCGCCCATTTCGACTGGACGGCCGTCGTACTGATCGCCGTCGGCTCCGCGCTGGGCGGCCAGCTCGGCGCCAGGGTCGGGCGCCGGCTTCCCCCGACCGCGCTGCGCGTGCTCATCGTGACGGTCGGCGCGGTCGCCATCGCACAGCTACTGATCCGCCGCTACGGCTGACGGGGAGAGCGCCGCACCGAGACGCACAGAAGCCCGCACCGAAACACAAAGGAGCCCGCACGGAGACACACAGGAGCCCGCCCCCGACCCAGGAGCGGGCTCTCTCGCCGTACGCCGTCACCGGCCCGGTCCGTCACGCGGCGGACCGCACGCCTATCAGCCACTGCGGCAGCTCGGAACGCTCACCCGCCCGCAGCGACAGCAGCATCGCGTCCGCCGGAGACGGTACGAACGGCTCGTGCAGCAGCGGCATTCCCGCCTGCTCCGGTGTACGGTCCGCCTTCCGGTGGTTGTCCTCGGCGCAGGAGGCGACCGTATTCAGCCAACTGTCGGCGCCACCCCGGGACCTCGGCACCACATGGTCCACCGTCGTCGCCCGTCTGCCGCAGTACGCGCAGCGGTGCTGGTCCCTCACCAGAACCCCCCGCCTCGACCACGGGGCCTGTCTTCGGAAGGGCACCCGCACATACCGGCAGAGCCTGATCACCCGGGGCACCGGAAGCTCCACGGCGGCCGCACGGACACGGAGACCGGGGTGGGCCTGCTCGACGACGGCCTTGTCCTGGAGCACCAGCACCACCGCGCGGTTGAGTGTCACCGTCGACAGCGGCTCGAAGCTCGCATTCAGCACCAGCGTGTCCCGCATCCCGCCCACCTCCCGTGTGCCCGGCCCACCGCCTGGCGGGCTGGGATCAACTCTGGCCGGGCACGCCGAGGGGGACAACACAATAAAAAGTGCCCTGCCCTGGTCTCTCCAAGACCAGGGCAGGGCAAACAAAAAGCAAACGGTCAGCTCCCGGCCGGGGCGGCGTACTCACCGATGAGCTGCGCACGAGCGAGCGCGTGGAACCGCAGATTGAAACCGACGAACGCGGGCGAGGCGTCACTCTCGGGCCCCAGCCGCTCGGTGTCCACCGCGTACACGGTGAACACATAGCGGTGGGCCGGATCCCCGGCCGGCGGCGCGGCGCCCCCGAAGTCCTTCGAACCGTAGTCGTTGCGTGCCTGCACGGCGCCCTTCGGCAGCCCCTCGAACGAGCCGGTGCCCGCGCCCGCCGGCAGCTCGGTCACCGACGCGGGGATGTCGAAGAGCACCCAGTGCCAGAACCCGCTGCCGGTCGGCGCGTCGGGATCGAAGCAGGTGACGGCGAAGCTCTTGGTCTCCGCGGGAAAACCCTCCCACCGCAGATGCGGCGAGGTGTTCCCGGCCGCGTACACCTGCGCGTCCTTCAGTACGGCCCCGGGTGCGAGGTCATCACTCACCACCGTGAACGACGGCACCTGCGGATGGAAGTCATGAGGGAGCGGAGCCCTCTTGCCCTCGGTCAACGTCTGAACCTCCGAATCGGGTGTCCCGTCGGCCGGTGTGCCGGCGGATCCGCCCTGTGACTCCGAGCCTAGAACCCCCGCTCAGAACCAGTTACGACGGCCACCGACCTCGGCGAGCCACTGGTTGAGATAGGCGGCCCAGTCAGTGCTCCGGAAGCTGTCGAACCCGACCTGGAAGGCCCGGAACGAGTCGCTGCCCTCGGTGAAGAGCCCCGGCTTCTTGTCCATCTCCAGGATCACGTCCATCTCACGGTCGTCCGCGACGAAGGTCAGCTCGACCTGGTTGAGCCCGCGGTACTGCTGCGGCGCGAAGAACTCGATCTCCTGGTAGAACGGCAGCCGCTGCCGCGTCCCGCGGATGTGACCACGCTCCATGTCCGCGGCCTTGAAGCGGAACCCGAGCTGGATGAAGGCGTCGAGGATGGCCTGCTGCGCCGGCAGCGGGTGGACATTGATCGGGTCGAGATCGCCGGAGTCCACCGCCCGCGCGATCGCCAGCTCCGTGGACACACCGATGTTCATCCCGCGCAGCTGCTGACCGTCGATGGTCGTGATCGGGGTCTCCCACGGGATCTCCAGACCGAACGGCACCACATGCACCGCTCCGGCCTGCACCTCGAAGGCGCCGCCGATGCTCTGCTTGGTGAACTCGATGTCCTGCTTGAGCTCCTGGTCGTTCCCCTCGACCTCGACACGTGCCTGGAGGCCGACCGAGAGCCCTTCGATCTGCTGGTTGACGGAGCCGCCCTGGAGCCGCACCTCGCCCTGGACGACCCCGCCCGGCACGACGTTCAGCTCGGTCAGCTCCGTCTCCACGGACGCACCACCGGCGCCGAGGCTCGCGAGCAGCTTCTTGAAGCCCATGTTCACTCCTTCTAGGTCCTGACCCCTACATACGCGCTCCGACCGTAGCCGGTTCCCCGGTACGCTCCTACGCCATGGAGAGCCCCGACCGTATGCCGCTGCCCCGGGACTTCTTCGACCGCCCGGTCCTGGAGGTCGCGCCCGACCTCCTCGGCCGCACGCTGGTACGCGCCACGGACGACGGCCCGATCGAGCTCCGGCTGACCGAAGTGGAGGCGTACGCGGGCGAGATCGACCCGGGATCGCACGCCTTCCGCGGCCGGACGGCCCGTAACGGGGTGATGTTCGGCCCGCCCGGTCACGCGTATGTCTACTTCACCTACGGGATGTGGCACTGCCTCAACCTGGTGTGCGGACCCGAGGGCATGGCGAGCGGAGTCCTGCTCCGTGCGGGCGAGATCGTGGTGGGCGCCGAGCTGGCGCACAAACGTCGATTCTCGGCCCGGCACGACAGAGAACTCGCCAAAGGACCGGCCCGCCTGGCCACCGCACTCGATGTCGACCGTGCCCTGGACGGCGCGGATGTCTGCGCGGGCCCCGACGCCCCGCTGGCGATACTGGCCGGCACCCCCGTAGCGACTGACCAGGTCCGCAGCGGCCCCCGCACAGGGGTGGGCGGTGACGGAGCGGTCCACCCCTGGCGCTTCTGGATCGACGGCGACCCTTCGGTGAGCCCTTATCGGGCCCATGCGCCCCGGCGCCGCCGAACTTGACTCGTACCGTTCATCCGCCTAACGTAGCCCGAGCCGCTTGACACGGGTCCTGCTGTTCAGCAGCCCCCGGAGCGGCCACCCACTACTGACGATCAAACCCTGACGGGTGTGATTTCGGCATGCCGAAATTCAGTCCCGGCGGCTCGATTATGAGCCGGGCGGGGATTCGGTTAAAGTAGCGGAAGCCGAAAGGCAAAAGACCAATCCAAAGGTCACTGGAATTCACGAGGCGGAACACGCCGAATGGATCTGGTAAAGTCGGAGACGCAAGACAGCAAGACAAGTAGAACAGTAGGACCGAAGGGAAGCCCGGAGGAAAGCCCGCGAGGGTGAGTACAAAGGAAGCGTCCGTTCCTTGAGAACTCAACAGCGTGCCAAAAGTCAACGC
>NZ_JBIASO010000033.1:0-47524 GCF_042890865.1 Streptomyces sp. NPDC002018 | reverse complement strand
ATACGACAAGCGCGGCTACATCTTCCTCGGCACCGCAACAGCGGCAGCCCTCACCATCTGGCTCCGAACATGATCGGCCGGACAAGTCCTAGACGTCGGCCCGGGGCCGGCGCCCTCAGTGGAATGCCCCCGCCTGCGCGGGGACCACTCGACCTCCGCCCGGACCGTCTCCACCTCGCCCGGAACACCCCCGCCTGCGCGGGGACCACGCTCATGCACAGCCCGTCGAGCAGGTCCGGGGCGGAACACCCCCGCCTGCGCGGGGACCACCTGGGACCGGCTGAAGGTCCCCAACACCTGACCGGAACACCCCCGCCTGCGCGGGGACCACTGACTGTGGCGGAGGTCGTGGAAGGTCGGGAACGGAACACCCCCGCCTGCGCGGGGACCACTTGGCCTGTCTCGGTGGCGGCGAGGTCGATGACGGAACACCCCCGCCTGCGCGGGGACCACTGGGCGGGCATGGTGGGGCGGGCGCCGGTGGCCGGAACACCCCCGCCTGCGCGGGGACCACGACGTCGACATGTGGGCGGGGGAAGACCTCAACGGAACACCCCCGCCTGCGCGGGGACCACGGCCGTTGTCACCGTCACGGAGACGGTCCCACCGGAACACCCCCGCCTGCGCGGGGACCACAACGCGGTCGCGATCGCCGGGTTGTTCTTCAGCGGAACACCCCCGCCTGCGCGGGGACCACTTCAGGAGGACGTGCCCGGTCTCCGGGTCCGGCGGAACACCCCCGCCTGCGCGGGGACCACCCCTTCCTGGCCTGCGGCGTTATAGGGGCTTTGCCGTTGCTTGACCGTCGCTCCTTCTCTTTCCTCCATGTTGTCAGAGGCATGTGGTGAAGTACCCACCACTGAGACATCGCACTGTGAAGGGTGAAGCGTGATCGATGCGCGCCTTTGGGGGAAATCGGACGGGCTTGCGAAGCCGTACCCCGTCATCGGGCATCTTGTGGATTCGGCGACGGTCTGCGGGGCCGTTTGGGACAGGGTCCTGACTGACACCCAGCGCCGTCGTGTTGCGGAGGCGTTAGGCGTTGAGTTACAGCAGGCCCGGCGGGTTGTCATGTTCTGGGCTGGGCTTCATGACCTCGGGAAAATCATGCCGCAGTTCCAGGACTTGGCCGTCCGGGCGAGGCCGGCCCATTGCGGATTTCTCCGTGAGGCTGCTTACGCGCATGGCCGGGTGAATGACAGCAAGGTCAAAATGGTCCGCCATGAGTACGCTACTCATCGCGCGCTTCCACAGCTACTTGCCCAGCTCGGCTATCCGGTGTCGGGAGGGCGCATCGCGCGGCTGCTGCTCGCCCAGGTGGCTCAGATGCTCGGAGGGCACCACGGGCGGTATCCCGAAGGGATTGAGCCGCAGGATCTGCGCGATCCTCTGGTCGGCCTGCCTGAACTGGGAGCGGGTGCGTGGGAAGGACAGCGGCGAGAGCATGTCGCAGCGCTTTATGAGGTGTTGGAGCGGCCCGCGATTCCCGATTGCGGCGCCCTGCCCACGCAGGTAGCGGTCGTGATCGCCGGAGTCGTCATCGTTTCGGACTGGATCGCCAGCCAGGAACATGTCATTCAGCGGCAGCAGAAATCGGTCGACGCCCACCCGGATTTCGGTTCTTCGACCGCGCTACGTGCTCACGCGCGCAGCGCGGAACGCATGACGTCCGCTCTTGTGGAGGATGCCGGTCTTGGCCGGGCCACATTTGGCGTAAATACGTTCCGTGACATGTTTCCGGAGATCATCTCTCCGTATCCGCTGCAGTTGAGCGTCGAGGCAGGACTGGCCGGAGCGGTGAATGGTCCGGGCATTCTGCTGGTGACGGCACCGACGGGAGACGGGAAGACAGAGACGGCCCTGTACGCGGCGTCCTTGATGGGCGCGGCATGTGGGACCGGCGGATTGTTCTTCGCTCTGCCCACTCAGGCCACGGCGAACCAGATGTACGGGCGTCTCGTCCGCTTCGCCGAGAAAAACCTTCTGGAGTCGGCCCAGTTGACTCTGCTGCACGGTGCGGCCGATTTGTACGCCCCCTACACCGAGCCCGCCGACCATGGGGCGCACGGCGACGTTGACCCCCGTGTGCTGTCCGACCACGAGGCCGGTGGCGATCAGGGGCGGCAGATCTCCGTCGAGGCCAGCCGGTGGCTGCGGAAACAGGGGCGAGGCATCCTCGCACCCCTGGCCGTCGGCACGATTGATCAAGCCCTGATGGGCGTACTGCCGCTGAAGCGGAATGCGTTGCGCCATCTCGGACTCTCCGGGAAAACGGTGGTGATCGACGAGGCCCACGCCTATGACGCCTACACCCATGCCCTGCTGCTCAGGCTGTTGGAGTGGCTCGGAGCCATGGGCGTTCCGGTCGTGCTGCTGTCGGCCACGCTCACCGGTGAGACGGCCCGGGGCATGGTGCGGGCGTATCTGTCCGGGGCGGATGCTGATGCCGGGGCGCGCGAGGTACCCGCACCTTCGTACCCGGGCTGGCTTTTCGCCTCCGTGCACAGCGACCGCGTCGTCGAGCCGGCGGAACTGCTGCGCAGCGAGCGGGAACGAGACCTTGAAGTAGACGTTCGGCGCGTCACGCACACGTACGAGCCGACCGTGGAGGGCGGCCGTTTGGCCACCCTGCTGGGTGTCCTCGACGACGTGGCTACCGGTGGCGGATGCGTGGCCGTCATCTGTACGACCGTGGCCGAAGCGCAGCAGACGTATGACGCCCTGCGCGCCCATTACCGATCCCGTTACAGCGATGACTACCTCGGCTGGGACGACCGGTCTGAGGAGGACCGAGCCCGGGAGGACACCGACGCCGGTCCTCGGCTGCGGCTGCTTCACGCTCGTTTCCCCGCCCGGCGCAGGGCGGAGATTACCGCGGAAGCCGAGCGGTGGTTCGGGCGTACGGACAAGCCCGAGGTGCGTCGGCCGACCGGTTCACGAGGTGCGGTGCTCGTCGCCACCCAGGTGATCGAGCAGTCCCTCGACCTCGACTTCGACCTGGTCGTCTCGGACCTTGCCCCGATGGCCATGCTGCTCCAGCGAGCGGGGCGGGTGTGGCGCCACGCTGCCCCGGCACCGACGCGGCCCGACTGGTCCGAGGGCCCACGCCTCGTGGTGCTGGCGCCCGTCGGGAAAGACCGCGGGCTGTCGGTCCCGGCGTCGTGGGGCGATGTCTACGCGCATTCGCTGTTGCGCCGCACCCTGGAACTGCTGGAGCGACGGAACGGGGCGAGCCTGGCCGTGCCGGGGGATGTGCAGGGGCTGGTGGATGCCGTGTACGACCCCGAGTTCGCCTCGGCGGCCCCGGAAGAACTGATGGAGCAGGACCTCCGCCGCATGGCCGATGACATGGCCCGTCATGCCCTGGCCGGCATGGTCGCGTTGCCCCCTCCTCGCATGGTCAGGTCGTTGCATGCCCTGACGACCAGCGACGCCGACGAGGAGCTGGTCCGTACCCGCCTCGGTGTGGAGGCGGTTCAGGTTCTGCCGGTCTTCGAGAACGAAGCCGGCCGGTGGCTGGACGAGGAGTGCAGCATCAGACTGCCGGAGTCCGGGCGAGGCTCGAAGGGCCGCTTCACGACGGCTGAGGTGCGTGCACTGCTCGGCTACGTGGCCCCTCTCGCCCATGGACCCTGGCGAGCGGAGTGCGGACTGGCGCACGTACCGCCCGCCGCCTGGCGGGACGAACCTCGGTTGGTGCGGCTCGTGCTTCTCCCGCATCGGGTGACCGGCGGCGCAGGTCGGGGAGCGGTGCTGGGGGAGACCCGGATCACCTGTGACCGAGAGCTGGGTCTGATCATTCATCGTGAGGGGCGTTGAGGGGCGGAATCGAGGCTGTCCGTGTCCATGCCGCAACCAGTCACCTTCATCTGCTCAACGCACCCGGTCACCTTGCTCAAATCTTTGCGGAATCAAAGAACTTGACGCTACCGTAGTCGGGCGATCGCGAAGCGTGTCTGCCTGGCAGGCCGGCTTTCCAGGCAGACACGCCGGGAACACCCCCGCCTGCGCGGGGAGCACCTGAGGCGGCGCTGCTCGCCCCACCCGGTCACGGGTTCACCTCCGCCTGCGCGGAGCGTTTCTCCGCCTGTCGCGGAGGGTTCCAGGCTACGGCGCTCTGCTGAGCCGTTCCCCCATCAGACGTCTTCAGTTGATCGAGGTTTACCCCCCATGTCGCAAGATCCGGTTGGCGACGACCGTTTTCCCCTTGACACAAGGCCATGGATCCCGGTCTTCGTAAGCGGAGCCACAACTCGGGTCGGCTTACGCGAACTCTTCCTCCGTGCCCACGAGTTTGAAGGACTCGCCATCGCCCTCCCCCCGGCCGCCTCCGGTCTGATGCGGATACTGTCCGCGATGGCTGCCCGTATCACCAGCCTGTACGAGGCAGCGGACAGCGACGAGTGGCTCGACCGACGCTACGACCTGTTGGAGGACGGGGCCAGGTTTGACGCCCACGCGGTTCACCGGTACTTCGACCAGCACGCCGACGGCCTGCGGCTCCACGACCCGGTCCGCCCATTTCTCCAGGACCTCCGTCTGAAGGCCGAGTGCTCCGGATCGTCCGGCGTGAACAAGCTGGTGATGGCTCGGCCCGCGGGCAACAATCAAGTGTTCTTCGGGCACTTCACCGACGCCGAACAGGTGGCCCTCGCCCCGGAAGAGGCCGTGCTCCATCTGATCGCTCAGCTCTACTACGGACCGTCCGGACAGTGCACACCGCGGACCGTCGGGGGGCAGCGCTACGGGAACACGATGGCCGGGCCGCTGCGCCGGGTCCTTTCCTGCCACCCCGTCGGACGAACGCTGTACGAGACTCTGGTGCTGGGCATCCCGGAGCCCGGCACCTGGCCCCAGGTCTCCGACCGGAGCAATGACGCCTGTCCTTGGGAGCGGACGGAACTGCCCGCTCCCCTCGCTCCGCCGCCGCCTGCCACCGGCCCGCTCTCCATGTTGACGGAGCAATATCAGCACGCGGTTCTTCTCCAGCCCGGACCGGACAAGGACAGCGTCACGGACGCCACGATCACCTGGGCCCTCCGTCACAACCGGCCTGCCTGCCGCGACCCGTATCTCATCTGGGACGAGAAGAAGGACGGCGACCTTTATCCCCGCGACGCCAAGGCGGAGAGGGCACTGTGGCGGGACCTCGACGCTCTGGTCCTGCTGAGCCGGGGCGGCGGGGGCCGCAGGCCGCTGATCTTCGACGGGCTGGCCGGCGATCAACTGCCCGAGCCCGTGTTCCGGGCGCTGCGGGTGGTCGCGTACGGATTTGACCAGGACGGGCAGACCAGGGACAGGACGTACTTCAGCGCGACGACCCCGCCGCTCTTTGCTCTGCTCAACTCGTCCCGGACGGCAGAGGATTCGGCATTGGCGCGCGGGGCGAAGGAAGCGCGGGAGGCGGCGGAGAAGGCAGCCTGGCACCTCGCCACCGCCTTGCGTACTGCCTGGCGGAGCTACACCACGCCGTTCACCGACGATCGTCCCGCCGACCGCTCGGGCGGGGCCCAGGGCGGGAACAGCGGCATGAGCGGTGCGGGCAAGAAGGACAGGGGGACGGGGCCGTGGCCCGAGGCCGCGTTGGCCGACTACTGGCCGGCCGCCGAGGAACGCTTCTGGGAACTCCTGGACTCCGGTGGCTTCAGCCTGGCCCTCCCCGCATTCGGCCGGATCGCGCTTCGCGCCTTCGATGACGTGACCGCTCCCGTGGCTGCGCAGCCACGGGGCGCCAAGGCCCGGGAGAACGCCCGGGGCCTGGTACGGAGCCTGCTCGATCACGGCCGCGATCGATAGCGCCGGACCCGACCACTGCCCTTGGGATCACCTCACGATCGTCGTCGGACCATCAGACTCCCGGCCGACCGCCCCGTACAGCGCGGGAGTGGTGCCCCACCACGGGCCAGGTCGTACACATCCGCTGGACAACAAGCAGTGAAGGACTCATAGATGAGCCTTATCGATGCGGGAGATACCTCGCCTCCGGCAGCCGGGACGGACCCGGCGCCGCGCCACTCCGCGCTCGCCGAATGTGACACGTTCGTCGACCGGGTGCGTGAGGCGTGCGCCAATTCCGGTACGCAGCAGGCACTTCGCCGCGGACTGGCCAAGCCCGTGGACGAGGTCCCTGCCCGCACCCACGCGGCGCTGCTCCGGAGCGGCCTCGTTCCCGACACGGCCGGCGGAGCTGCACGCCGTGCCTACTACGCGGTGGCCGCGCTGATCGCCGCCCGCCCCCGTGCTGAGCGGCTCCTGGATGCCGTGACACGGGAAGCCGTCGGCAACGGCACCGTCCAGGCGGACACCCCGCCGGACGTGCCCGACAGCCGGATTCGGGCAGCCGTAGCCAGCACCGCCACCACTGTCGGGCAGGCATCCCGTACCGGGGAGCGCCCCGGCCCCGGCACCGCCGCACAGACATCCGAGACTCGTCCCCGTTTCTCCTGGGGGACCAGCCTCGGCGCGAGTCTGGCACAGGCTGTGACACGCGGGGGCCAGGACGCGGTCAAGGAGGACGGCGTCGAGTCACGGCTGCATCTGCTGGTGCGGCAGGAGACCGACGGGCTGCACCGCATGCTGCCTGCCGTTCTCCGCCAGCTCGGCTCGGCCGGGATCACAGCCGACTACGGCCGGCTTCTGTACGACGTCCGGCGCTGGCAGTACGACCGCGATGCGACGGCCACCCGCTGGCTGGAGGACTACTACCGCGTCCTCCGCCGAGCACGGCAGGCACAGAACTGAACGGCGGGGCCGTCCCGTGCCGTCTCCTGCCGCACATCACCCTCATTCACCGCACAGAACCAGGAACCACACCATGACGACGAACGGAACCGCCACCACGGCTACGGCGGCCGAGGCCGTCCCGCGCAGTCCCCGCTTCCTGGACCTCCATATCCTCCAGACTCTGCCGTTCAGCAACGTCAACAGGGACGATCTGGGTTCGCCGAAGACGGTTACCTACGGTGGCGCGACCAGGACCCGGGTGTCCAGTCAGGCATGGAAGCGTCCCACGCGTCTGGCCGTTGAGACACAGATCGGTGAGCAGGCTCAGCGGACCCGGCGGCTTCCTCTCCAGATCGCGAAAGTTCTTACGGCACGGGGCTGGCCCGAGGATCTGGCCGAACTCGCCGGCGCCCAGGTCATCCGGTCCACCGAGTCCAAACTGGGCCTGGACAAGGGAGACCGGTCCACCGCCTCCCTGCTCTTCCTGCCCGACACGGCGGTGGAGGCGTTGGCCACCCTCGCCGAAGAGAACAGGGACAAACTGAAGAAGGCGCTGGGCACGAAGGCGGCGGAGAAGCCCCTGCTGCCCAAGGACCCCATCCATGATGTCCTGCGGTCGCGGAACGGCTCCATCGCGCTCTTCGGCCGCATGCTCGCCGAGATCCCCGGAGCCGGGGTCGACGGCGCCGTGCAGGTGGCACACGCCTTCACCACCCACAGCACCTCGGTGCAGGCCGACTTCTTCACGGCGGTGGACGACATCGATCAGTGGGCCACGGACGCGGGAAGCGCCCATATGAACACGGGGGAGTACAGCAGCGGCGTCTTCTACCGTTACGCCACCCTCGACCTCGACGAGCTGGCCAAGAACATCTCCGACACCGGCACCGCACGGGAGTTGGCCACCGCGTTCGCCACCGCGTTCATCCAGAGCCTTCCGTCCGCGAAGAAGACGTCGACCGCGCCCCACAGCGTCCCGGACCTTGTCCACGTCGTCGTGCGCTCCGACCGGCCGGTGTCGCTGGCCGCCGCGTTCGAGGAGCCGGTACGGGCCAAGTCCGCCGGGTGGGGGCGGCCCTCGCGCGTCGCCCTCGACGCTTATGCGGCTCGGGTGGGGAAGCTGCTGGGCAGCTCCGGGGTTGCCTACAGCGCGCACGCGGGTGTGGACGACGACGAGCGGAAGGGGCTCGGGACCCGGGTCGACTCCTACACCGCGCTCGTGGACGGCGCCGTCACCGCCGCGTGGCCGGGAAGCGGGAGCAACCCGTCATGAGCGGCTTTCTGCTGCAGCTTGGCGGCCCCCTCCAGTCATGGGGCGAGCACAGTGCCTTCACCGACCGGGACACGGTGTCCCACCCCACTCGTTCGGGGCTCATCGGCATGATCGCGTCCGCCTTCGGCATTCCCCGTGACCAGGCTGTGGCGGACTCGGAGGATGGCTCGGCGCGGCCCACCGGGTTCGGACGTCTGACTCATCTGCGGTTCACCGTACGGTGCGACCGGCCCGGGACCCGGTTGCGTGACTTCCACACGGTCGGCGGAGGCTACCCCGCCCACCGGACGGTGCCGACCGCCAAGGGCGGACGGCGCGGCGCAGGCATGACCACCATCGTGTCCCACCGCGGTTACCTCTCCGACGCCGTCTTCACCGTCGCCGTCACCGCCCCGGACGATCCCGGTCTCGCCGCCGAATGCGCGGAGGCGCTCGCCGCCCCACGCTGGCCGCTCCACCTGGGGCGACGATCCTGCCCGCCAGGCGCACTGTTCCTTCTGCGCGCTGAGGTGCCGGATCCCGTCCGTGAACTGCGTACCGTCCCGCTGGCCCGGCCCCGGCCGGGTCCCGTACGCCCCGGAGACGAAGAGCCGGGCGGAGCACCTGACAGCCCCGCCACCGTCTCGGTGCGATTCACGGCGGACACGCCCTTTCCGAGCGACTTCCTTGCCCGGCTCCAGCCTGACTCCCCGCCTGACTCCCCGCCTGACTCCCCGGCTGACTCCCCGTCTGGCTCCCCGTCCTCGACGTCCGGCAGATCGTCGGTGAGCACGCTGAACGACGAGCCTGTGCGGCTGACGTCCCGCGACCGCGTCTACCGCAGCCGACCGGCGTACGCGACGAGCTGTCGGCTCCCCGCGGACCTGTGCGCGGGGCACGGCCTCGCCTACATCGACGCCCTTGACTCGTACCTCCACCCGTCCCAGCCCGAACGGAACGCGCCGTGACCCTCACTACCGCTCCGCCTGCCATGTCTTCCTCGTCGACCGAACGTGCATGGCTCACCCGGCTTCGGCTCAACCCCGCCAGCCGGCCGGTACAGCGCGACCTCGGCAACGCCGTCGCCTTACACCGCCGTGTCATGAGCCTGGTGCCGGACGGACTCGGCGAAAGCCCGCGTTCTCAGGCCGGTGTGCTGTTCCGGCTCGACATGGACGGCACAGGAGCCCCGGTCCTGCTGGTGCAGAGCCGCGTCGCTCCGGACCCCGACCGGCTTCCCCGGGGGTACGCCGAGGTCCGGGCCAGGGACATGCACGCCCTCTTCGGCGCCCTGCGCCCCGGGCTCGTCGTGCGCTATCGGCTCCTCGGCAACACGGTCCGACGATGCGGTCGGAACAGTACGGAGGGCAGGTGGAAGCAGGCCATCCCGCTGCACGGTGAAGACGCCGACCGCTGGTGGACGGAGCGGGCGACGGCCGCCGGTCTGTCCCTTCGCACGGTCCTCTCCGACTCGGCGGAGACGCTCAGTACGTGGCACACGGACGCCCGCGACCTAAGCGCCGGGCAGAGCGGGGAGGAAGGCGGTGAGCGCCGGTCGGAGGTGACCGGAGTGGCCGGTGGACGCCGCTCGCGGGAAGGGCAGGTGCTGGTGCCCCGCCAGGCCACGCTGTTCGAAGGGACCGCCGTCGTGCACGACGTAGAGGCACTGCGGAACGCGCTGCTCAACGGCATCGGCCGCAGCAAGTCGTACGGATGCGGGCTGCTCAGTCTCGCGCCCGGCGCCCAGGACGGGTGAGGGCGGTACACCATGAGTGACTCCAGCCCTCCCCACAACAAGGGCACAGCGCGCCGTCGTATCGCCGCACCCACACTCGCCATGCTTCCGCGGGTGGGTGACTCCCTCTCGTTCCTGTACGCCGACGTGGTCCGGATCGTCCAGGACGACACCGGGGTCTGCGCCGAGACGACGTCCGCGGACGGCGAGACGACGCGCGTCTACCTTCCGACATCGGCCCTCTCCTGCGTCCTTCTCGGTCCCGGCACCTCCATCACCCAGCCCGCCATGGCCACCTTCGCCCGGCATGGCACCACGGTGGTGTGCGCGGGATCCGGGGGCGTCCGCTGTTACTCCGCGACCACGTCCGACGCCCTCACCACGCGATGGCTCGAACACCAGGTCCATCAGTGGAGCGACCTCGAACGCCGGCTGGCGGTGGCCAGGCAGATGTACCTCATGCGTTTCAACGACGCGGTCCCGGCGACGACGCCGCTCAACGCGCTGCGTGGCCTGGAAGGACAGCGCGTCAAGGCGCTCTACCGGCTCCTCACCCAGCAGCACGGCATCGGCCGGTTCCCCCGTAACTACGACCCTGCGGCCTGGGACGATCAGGACCCGGTCAACCTGGCCCTGTCCTCCGCCAACACCTGCCTCTACGGCATCGTGCACGCGGCTCTCGTCGCCCTGGGTTGTTCCACCGCGTTGGGCTTCGTCCACCAGGGCAAGCAGCACGCCATGGTGTACGACATAGCCGACCTCTACAAAGCGGAACTCACCATCCCGCTGGCGTTCTCCCTCCACGACTCGCCCCATCCCGAGGCAATGGCCCGCCGAGGCTTCCGCGAAGGGCTCCGTCTGTACAAGCTGCTGCCGAGGATCGTCGCGGACGTACAGGCTCTCCTGGCACCGGGAGAGGCGCAGCCGTTGCCGGACGGGCACGCGGTGGAGATGGTCAACCTCTGGGATCCCGAGGTCGGTTCCGTACCCGCAGGCGTCAACTACGCGCAGCAGTCGGACACGTCGTACGTCCTTGGCCTCGATGAAGCGCCGCCCGAGACGGATGCGCCGCCCGAGACGGGGCCGAGCGAGCCGCGGTGAGATCCACGCCCGCGAGCCGGGGGGCTCCTCCCCGCCGGCCCCCGAGCCTTTACCAGCCCTCAAGGAAACCGGTGATTCATGCCGTCCATGACGGTCCTCTCCACCACTGCTGTCCCCGACCACGTGCGCGGCGCCCTCACCCGCTGGATGATCGAGCCCACCCCTGGCCTCTACGTCGGGACGCTCTCCGCCCGCGTCCGCGACGAACTCTGGCGCGTGGTCAGCGCCTCGATCGGCTCCGGTGCCGCCGTACTGATCCACCCGGAGGCGAACGAACAGGGCTACACCCTCCACACGGCGGGCGAACGCCGCAGAGCCCTTGCTGATTTCGACGGCCTGACCCTTGTCGCCTTCCGCCCGGAGGAATACCAAGAACTGGCAACCCGCTCCTAGAACCCCGACTCGGGAAGCGTGCTCCCCGCGCGCGGGGGGACCACTACCGCTGAACCACCACGCCCCCTGCATGGCCCTTCGCGGGCCGGACAGGGGGCGGTTTCGTCATGCCCAGGACCTACAGGGTCGATCGGTAGAAGATCTTCCCGCCCCGCGGCTCCGCTCCCAGGGCCTCGTAGAACGCGAGGGCCGCAGGGTTGTCCGTGTCCGCAGTCCATTCGATGCGCGAACACCCGGCCGCCGCGGCCACCGCCTCCAACGTCGCCATGAAAGCGCGCGCCACACCCTGGCGCCGGGCCGTCGTCCGTACGTACAGCTCCTTCAGGTAGAGGGAGGTGTCAGCACCGGCCGCAGGCCACAGGAAGGTGTAAGAAGCGAGCCCGAGGACCTGCTCCCCGTCGCGGGCAAGGAGAACGCTCGCGGCCGGCCGGTCGGAGAAGAGCGCGGCGCGGATCTGGTCACGATCTCCGGGGGTGGGCTGACCTCCGTAGTACGCCTCGATCTCTCCGAGGATCTCAGAGATCACATCAACGTCGGCCGCTGTCGCGGGACTGATCTGCACCACTGCCGCTGCCCCTTTCACCAGCGGGCAGCGCCAGGATCTCACGCAACACCCGCACCTCTGGCACCGTTCGCGCCTGGGGAACCCTAACGACAACGTCGCGGGCACGGAAGATGATCAGGGGCGACCGGTGTTCTGGTGTGAGGTCAACGATCACATTCGTAGCATGTGCCGCTGCCGCTGCGGGATCACCGTCGACGGCCAGACACATCGCCTGATCGAGACGGATCAGGGCCCGGTCCGTGTGATCCGCGATCGGGTACAGCTCCAGCGCCCGCTCTTGTTCGTCGCGCTCGACGGGTGACCCCCAGGTGGGTCAGGGCATTCCCTATGTGGAAGCGCAGTTGGCTTTCCGAGTACCCGAGCGCCGACTCTGTCCGCTCCTCTGCGGGCAGCCGTGCCAGCGCTGTCTCTGCGGCGGCCAGCGCCACAGCCGTCTCATCTGGTCGGTGCAGTGGGGCGTAGGCCCGTGCCTCCAGCGGCGCCGCCAGTGCGGGCCCGGCACACGGAAGTCCACCTGCGAGTGCCTGCGCGCGCGGCCGGCCAACTCCACGGCGCCTGCCAAGTCGCCCGTGTCATAGAGCTGGTAGGCCTCCTGCGCATAGGTCCAAGACAGGGTCGCCCGGTCCTCAGCCGCAGCCGCTGCGGCACGGCCGGTCCGCCACCAGGCGCGCGAGCGGTCGTCCTTCATCTTGAGCAGGGTGAGCGCCATCAGACCGGCCATCCGCGCCGTAGCGATCAGGAGTCGCTTGCGAACGGGAGCAGATCGCCGCCCCGTCAGCATCAAGCGCAGGTCGTTGAAGTCCGCGAGGAGTTCGGGGAGGAGCCGCGCCTCGGGCCGCTGCCGCGTGGCACGCCCGTGCCGGGCCACGGTGAAGTCCACCTCGTCGAGACTCGTGCTGGTCAACGGCCCTGCGGCGAGAGCCTCTTGGAGCCCGCGTTGGAGGGCGTCCGCCTGGGCGAGGGGATCGAGATCAGGCCGTACGTCGGCGAGTGCGATCAGCTCTCCGTCGGCACCGAGGGCGGCGTCCAGGGCGGCGTCCAGGGCGGCGGCCATGTCTCGTGTCGGTTGGCGCTTGCCCAGCTCAAGATCGGAGACGTAGCTCTTGCCGCAGTTCGCCAGGTGCGCGACGTCGCGCACGGATCGGCTGCCGCGGAGGCGCCGCAACGCCTCGCCGAAGGATTCGTCGGTCATGACTGCTCCTCCATGTCCGCGTGTCCGTAACGCTGCGGACACGGGCGGACACGGGCGGACACGATGCCTCTGTGCCTGACGGTCTGCGTCGGAAACGCTACTGGTAGGCCCGGCGGTCGTGGGGACGACCCCGGGGCGTGGCCAACGCACTAGGAGCGTCGACATGCCTGAATTTACAGCCAGACCCGCGGCCCCTGACTCCCTTCCGCTCGACTTCGCCACGATGGCGGATACCGCGCAGCACCTGATCGACGCGGGCGGCCAGATGTCGGCCGCAGGCCTGGACACGGGCACGCTCGCGATGCGTGGACACCTGGCGCTGCTGATCCCGGAGGCGGAAGACCGTCTCGGGCGCCTTGCCGGAGCGGGAGCCGAGGAGGCCCGGCAGCGCCTGGCCGCCGGCCCCGACGTCCTCGGTCCGCTTCGTTACGCGCGCTGCCTGGCCCGGTCCGTGATCGCCCTGTGCACTCTGCTGGCCGACGAGGGGAAGCGAGATGCCTGAGTTCCCCAAGGCGTGGACGCCGCCGGCCGGGGAGACGACCGAGATCGTCGCGGCCGGGCGCTACTGGGACGCCGTCCGGGTGCGCTCCCACGTCGGCGAGCGCGTGATCGAGCGCCTCGGCGCCGACAGCGGCGCGGTCATCGAGGACTGGCACGGCCAGGTCATGTACTGGCTGGTGCTCCCCGGCACGGCGGGTCGCACCCCTGAACGCCCGCCCTGGCCGGACGCATCCGGCCAGGAAACCCCAGCCTGGGCGGGAGTCACCACCCATCCGAGAACAGGAGGCACACATGAGTATGACCACCCAGGCGCCCGTCACACGGGATGCCCGGTCTCTGCTGACGGCAGACGAGTTCACGGCCGTCGCGATGACCGTCCAGCAGAACAACCTCGGGATGTCCACCGCCGTCGCCGAAGCGATCACCGCGGAAGCACTCAAGTTCGAGGCAGCCTGCGCCGCGCACCCCACCGCCCGGCTGAAACCGTCCCGCGTGGTCGATGAGGGCTGGCACGCGCTCATCCTCCACACCCGCATCAAGGCCAGGCTCGCCGATCGCCTCGGCCTCTTCGTGCACCACGTGCCCGAGGCCCCGGACACCGGCCGCCACGACCCGGACGCCCTGGCCCGCACCCAGGCCGCGATCGAGGCCGCCGGGTACGAGCCCGTCTCCGCGATGTGGGTCGGCCCGAGTGACACCGGCATCCCCGTCGCGGCGTCGTGCGAGCACTCCCCGCCCCGCCGGAAGGCACGTGCACGGGCGACTGCTCCAACACCGGGAAGAACTGACCTGCGCCCTGGCGCCCGTTCCCCCATCGGCTCTACCGTCGTTGGGGGAACGAGCACAACGAGAGGCTGACATGAGCAAGTGGACCCATCCGCGATACGCGGAAGTGATCAGCCGGTACGAGGCGCTCAAGCCTGCCCAGCCCAAGCGCCGCCCCGGGTGGCGGCGGCGGCCGTACGGCGACGGATTCGTGATCGTTGTCGACCCGGCCACCCTCACCCCCTACAGCGCAACTCACGGTCGCCCCAGTTCATGATCAAACAACGCCGAGAGCCCCGACCGCGCAGGCGGCCGGGGCTCTTCTGTGTCCCGTATCGGCGTTGGGACGTTCCGGTCACGTTTCGGTGAGCCGCGAAATTCCGGTGGAATGCGGTACGTTCACGTGACGCCTCGTTACGCCGCGATACAGGTACAGGCGGTCTAACGCGCAGGTCAAAGGGGTTGCGACTCGTTGATCTGGTCAGACGTTCTCCGCCTGGAACATCCACGCGTGCTGTTGCAGATCATGGGTTGACCTGGGTGAGAGCGCCTTTCGCTCGACGGGATTCCGGAATCCTTCCGCTCTTCCGGGGAGATTCCTTTCGGGCGGGTCTCGCCGCCTCCCCCTCCTTGCTCGCTTTCGCCGCCGCCCAGGCGTCGTCCAGGACAGACCGTGTCTGCTCCTCCGCCTCAGCGAACAGATGCGCGTAGATGCGCATCGTCGTCATGACGTCCTTGTGTCCCATCCGCTTCTGCACCACGGAACACCCCCGCCTCGCGGGGACCACCGCCTGCCTCAGCAGGACTCGGCACGCCGGAACGGAACACCCCCCGCCTGCGCGGGGACCACAAGTCGAAACGGGAGTGGGTGCAGCCGCTGGACGGAACACCCCCGCCTGCGCGGGGACCACGCAGACAAGAGACAGGCAGCCCCCTGCCGGGACGGAACATTCCCGCCTGCGCGGGGACCACTCGATCTCTGAGCCGATGATCTCCAGCTTCGGCGGAACACCCCCGCCTGCGCGGGGACCACTGTGGTGGGCGGCTGGTTTCACGAGGCTGCTCCGGAACACCCCCGCCTGCGCGGGGACCACGTCGGTGCCGCGACCTGGCGGGCGGCGATCCACGGAACACCCCCGCCTGCGCGGGGACCACGTCCACGCCGACCAGGACCTGCGCCCGCGCCGCGGAACACCCCCGCCTGCGCGGGGACCACGCGTTCGACGTTGCGGAACAGGACTAGGTCGCCGGAACACCCCCGCCTGCGCGGGGACCACCTCCCAGAACTGCCCGACCTGGTCCAGCTCATCGGAACACCCCCGCCTGCGCGGGGACCACAGCGTCCGGGGACCCTGCGGCATCGTGCCCGCCGGAACACCCCCGCCTGCGCGGGGATCACGAGATCGCGGCGGAAGCGCTCAAGGAGGTGTACGGAACACCCCCGCCTGCGCGGGGACCACCAGAAGGCAGTGCTCGCGCTGGAGTCCCAGCCCGGAACACCCCCGCCTGCGCGGGGACCACTCCCGCCCGGCACCGCGGACCGCCTCCTCCACCGGAACACCCCCGCCTGCGCGGGGACCACAGTTTGGCGGAGAGGGCCATCCAGCCCGCGACCGGAACACCCCCGCCTGCGCGGGGACCACGATCTTCCCGGCCGGGCAGACGGGCGGCCCGGCGGAACACGCCCGCCTGCGCGGGGACCACGCGTACGACCTTCCTGAGCACGCCTTGAACAGCGGAACGCCCCCGCCTGCGCGGGGACCACAGCCCCGCGAGACCCCGCAGCACCGCCACGTAGGGAACACCCCCGCCTGCGCGGGGACCACGCCCTGGGCATCCGGACCATTCACCACACCACGGGAACACCCCCGCCTGCGCGGGGACCACATCATGACGGTCGCCCGCCAGGTGGCCAAGGACGGAACACCCCCGCCTGCGCGGGGACCACTGGCTGTGCCGCAGGTCGTGCGGCGTCGGCGACGGAACACCCCCGCCTGCGCGGGGACCACCATCGCCTGCGGCGGTTTCCACTGCTCCGCCACGGAACACCCCCGCCTGCGCGGGGACCACTCGGCCATCTGCGTCTGGATCGTGGACGTCGGCGGAACACCCCCGCCTGCGCGGGGACCACGATCTCAGAGGGCAAGGCGGTCCTCTTCCGCACCGGAACACCCCCGCCTGCGCGGGGACCACCCCTCGGTGGCGGCCGTGCCCTCGAACAGCTCCGGAACACCCCCGCCTGCGCGGGGACCACAGTTCCAAGCCCTGAGCGATCAGCTCGGGAACCGGAACACCCCCGCCTGCGCGGGGACCACTCCGGGGGCGCCCGGCTGCGCGGCGCATACCTCGGAACACCCCCGCCTGCGCGGGGACCACGGCCGTCGCCTCTGCCCGACCTGAGCGGCACCCGGAACACCCCCGCCTGCGCGGGGACCACCGCAGTGGGATGCGGCGTGGGACCGTACGCGTCGGAACACCCCCGCCTGCGCGGGGACCACCGACAAGTCCGCCTGTAGCGGCAGTGCCCGAACGGAACACCCCCGCCTGCGCGGGGACCACTGACGCGGGTCACCCAGGTTGTACCCGAACCACGGAACACCCCCGCCTGCGCGGGGACCACCGTTTCAATGAATCTCCAGTGGTACGGAGTGCCGGAACACCCCCGCCTGCGCGGGGACCACTAGCGGAGGCCCTCGGCGTGGCCCTACTGGTCCGGAACACCCCCGCCTGCGCGGGGACCACGCTTCCTGAGCTGCGGCGTTAGAGGGGCTTTGCCGTTTCTTGACCCAAGCTCGTCCGCATAGCTACATGGTGTCAGAGCCATGTGGCGACGTCCCCATCACTGGGGAAACGCGCTGGCGAGGTGGGATGGTGCTCCTCCGCAGTCGGGGTCCAACCGAGCGCCTCTGCCTGGTCGCGTCAGTCGGCCCGGCCCGGCCCGGTCGGGAGGCTGTCGAGGTATCGGAAGAGTTAAGCGCGCCTGGTCGGAACGGCAGCTTGCGTGAGCGGATGGGGTGGCACGGGGCGTTTTGGGGTGGCTCCCGTAGCACTGTGGGGTGCTCTGACCAGGTAGTTCTGGACGGCGGACGATCACGCAGGGCTGCCCGGTACGGCTCAAACGGGTCTTTTCGTGCGCTGGGGGATCGCCTATGAGATCGCGATAGAGCAGCCCATCGAGTGCTCCCCGCGCACACGAGGGTGATTCCTGGCACGGCGCGGCCGTGCTCTGCGGCCCGTGTGCTCGCCGAGGGCGTGAGGGCATTCCGAGGTGCTGGGCTTCTCGGTCTGCACGGGTCTGGTCGTCCCGAGAAGCGGACCACCCCCACCTTCGCGGGGGTAGTCGGGGCTGAGCCGAGCGGCTGCCTGGTCGCGTCTGTCAGTCGGCACGGCTCGGTCGGGAGAGATACCGCGTGGCGGCAGAGCCGAGGAGCCTGGCGATCATGACATGGAAGAGCCCCCGGCGCCTGTGCGATCGGGGCTCTTCTCTCGCGGGATGTCAGTCGTTCGTCGGGACGATGAAGCCTTGCACGGGGCGCGGTTTGTTGTCGGCGTCGGACTGCTCCGCTTCGGCCCGCTTCATGGCCGCCACGAGTTCCGCGTACCGCGGGTCGATCCACTCCATGGTGTCCTCCTTCCGACGGGCGTGGAGCCTATGCCTCCGACGGTTTGTCGGGCTTCGGCTCCTTGGGGATGATCACGATCGGTCCGCAGCCGCCCGGCGCGGTGTGCCAGGTCGGCCTGCCGACGGGTTTCTGTCCATGGGGCCAGCGTGGTGGTCAGTTCCACTCTGCGTCGTGGGCCGCGCGTGCGGTGCTCTGTCACGGATTTCTCGGTGTCGCACAGGAGGTGCCGTCCTCGCGCATCCAGAGGACAAGCAGTGCGTTCGACGTTTACAGGCGGGTGGGGGCGGCCGGCCAGGGGGGTATCTCGGGGGCGGGCTGGTCGGCGGCTTCTTCTTCGTACCAGCCGGTGGCGGTCAGCCATGTTTCCAGCCACTCGGCGAGGCTGCCCGCGTCCACGAACCACGCGTCGGACAGGTCCTGGCCGCTGATCGCGTTGGGCTCGAAGAGGAGAACCGTTCCCTTCTCGCTGAGGCAGTCGACACACGCGAACATCCCACAGCCCCAGTCCAGGATCGGCACAACGCCCCGGGGCCATGACCACCAGGTGTTCGCGTCGGCCGGGGGGATGCGGGCGAGGTAACCCGTGACCACCGTGTCCTCGTCGTCCGAGGACGGGGCGGGCGTCAGGGACAACAGGGAGTCGAAGGGGCCGAATCCCCCGTTTCCCACCCGCCCGTACAGCGCGGCGAGGAGTGGGTCCAGGGGGAACCCGAGCCGCCGCTCGGCCTCCGTCAGGAGGTCCGGGGCGACGGGGGCCTGGAGGCGTTCGCTCTGTGCGGCCTGTGCCGCGACCCGCCCGAGGAGGTCGTCGTAGTCGTCCATGTTGGGCATCCTCGCCGACGGGTCTGACAGTCGTCGGGGAGGTTGTGGACCGCTTCGGCGGCCTCTGGTCGCGGTCTTCGGATTTCCGTGCTCCTGGGCCCGGAACGCGCCTGCTCTGCCTGGGGCGCGCTGCCCCGTGGACCCTGTATGATCATCACGTAACTCCGGTTCACCACACGGAGTCACGCGTCTGTGGTCCAAGGAAAGACGTCCGCCAGCCGGCGGGAAATGTAGGTGCAAGGCCTGCCGGGCGCTCCATATGAAGGGGCCCTTCCTCGTGAGAGGGAGGGCCTCTTTTCGTTGTTCCGTTCCCCGGGTGCCGCGGCGGGCCGGGGCGGATGACGGCGCCCGGCGTGGACCGCCTTGCGCCGCGTTCCGGGCGACGGCCTGCCCGGCTGCCGCCGTCACTTCCGCTCGTCGGGTTCCGGCCTGTCCAGGAGCGCGGTGGTGACGGCCGCGACCGCGGTGATGACGGCGGCTCGGTGGTCGGCGAGACGCTTGCCCGGATCGTCGTCCAGGGGGTTGCGGATCACCGAGGCCGTCATGTTCCAGCTCTGGGCCGCCGCCAGCGTGATCATCATCGCGTCCATCGCCGTCGTCGCCTCGACGCCGTACCGCTCGGCGAGGGCGCCGGCTTTGGACAGGTGCGCTTCCCGCTCCTGGTCCGAGGCTTCGGGGCGTTCCAGCATCTTCCACTGGGTGAGGCGTTGCAGCCCCGGGTCGGCGGCCAGTTCGTCGAACAGCGCGCCGGTGTAGCCGGGCAGGTCGTCGGGCGTGAACGGTACGACGTCGGCCAGGACGCGGAGCCGGTCCGCCAGGACCGCGTCGAACAGGGCTTCCTTGGAACCGAAGTAGGCGTAGATCGCCTGCTTGTTCGCCGAGGCGGCGGCCGCGATGCGGTCGACCCGGGCGCCGGCGAATCCGACCCGGACGAACTCGTCGTGCGCCGCGGCCAGCAGTCGCGCGCGGGTGGCGGAGGAGTCGTAGCTCATGCCCGCCATCCTAAAACAACTAGATGGTTTGACTTCGCCGCTGCCTGGGCGTAGGAATAAACCATCCAGTTGGATTCGTTGAAGGAGCGCAGGGATGGCCCCGCCCTGCTGGTTCGCGACCGGCGCGTCGGTCGGCTTCGGACCCGGACAGCGGACGGCGCTGTCCACCGGCTTCGGTTTCGACTTCGACTTCGACTTCGCCAAGTCCACCCGCTGAACCGCCCCGCCCCGCCCCGCTCCTCTGTCCCGACCCGACCCGACCCGACCCCGGAGAGAACGAACATGACGAGCCAGCCCTCGCTCCCCTACACCGCCCGGTCCACCGCCGACGACGTGATCGAAGGGGTCGACCTCACCGGCCGCCGCGCCGTCATCACCGGTGGCGCGTCCGGGATCGGCCTGGTGACCGCCCGCACACTCGCCAAGGCCGGTGCGGACGTCACCCTGGCCGTGCGCGACCCGCGGGCCGTGCGGCAGGCCGCCGAAGAGATCCGCGCGGTGAGCCGCGCGGTGGGCCGCGCGGACGCGGTGCACGTCGCCCGGCTCGATCTCGCGGACCGCGACAGCATCGCGGCCTTCATCTCCGCATGGGCCGGACCGCTCCACATCCTGGTGAACAACGCCGGGATCATGGCGCTGCCCGCGCTCGCCCGGACTCCGGAGGGCTGGGAAAGCCAGTTCGCCACGAACCATCTGGGACACGCTGCCCTGACGCTGGGCCTGCACGGAGCCCTGGTGTCCGGGGAGGCGAGCCGTGTCGTCCAGGTCGCCTCCTCCGCGCATCTGATGGCTCCCGTCGACTTCGACGACATCCACTTCGAGCGCCGGCCGTACGAGGCCTGGACCGCGTACGCGCAGTCGAAGACCGCCATGGTGCTGTTCACGACGGCCCTCGCCGAGCGGTGGCGGCGCGACGGCGTCACCGTCAACGCCCTGCACCCCGGCGGCATCATGACCAATCTGCAACGCCACCTCGACGACGCCCAACTGGCCCTCGTCGGCGCCAAGGACTCCACCGGCACCACCCTTGAGGTGCCACCCGGCTGGAAGACGCCGGAACAGGGCGCGGCCACCTCGGTGCTGCTCGCCGCCTCGCCGCTCGTCGCCGGGATCACCGGCCGGTACTTCGAGGACTCCGCTGTCGCGCCGGTGCAGCCGGAGCCCGCGGCGGGCAAGAACGGGGTCGCGCCGTACGCGATCGACCACCGCCTGGCCGACCGGCTGTTCGAGGAGACCGTTCGGCTGCTCGGAGGCGGGACCGTGCAAATGACGCCTACACGATAGTGGTATGAATCATACTTTTCGATATTGTTCGATTTGGAGGGTGGGATTCGTTCGATGGCCGCGGTTTTTCCGTGGCACGTCGAGCAAGGAGCCACCTATGCGTCGTACTCTCGCGTCCCTGGCCACGGTTGGCCTTGGCCTGTCCGTAGTCGTCGGTCTCGCCGGGACCGCAGCGGCTGTTCCCTCCCCGGCGACCGCCGGTCCCGGCGATCTCGTTCTGACTCACCAGTGCACGGCCGGCGGGGGCACGGTGGTGTTCCCCCTCGGCCCCGCCAGGTGTGAGGGCGGGAAGTTCGCCGGTTCCATCGTGGTGCTCTAGCCGGTGACGGAGCCCGATCAGGGTGGTGGGGCCACGCCGGAGGCGCTGTCAGGAGCGCCCGGTGTCCGGTCGGGCCCGTCGGCTCCGCACGACGAGAGACAGAGCGACGCGCCCTGTCCTGGGCGCGCGTTTCCTCAGTTCCCCCAGTACGCAACGTACTCGACAACGTGGGAGAGAAAATATGCGTATCAGCAGAGTTGTGGCGGTCTCGGGTCTGGTCCTCGCGGGAATCCTCGGATCCGCCGGGGCCGCGTCAGCCGCCAACCACGAGGGGGACAAGCCCCTGGTGAGCGTCGGACAGATCAATGAGTCGATCGAGGATCTGCTGGAGCACAACATGCTGCTCGACCGGGACTGACCCCGGCACCCGGCCAGATCCCGACGGGCGCGGCACCCTTCCCGGGCTTTCCCGGGTTCCCCTTCCGGGCTCCCCTCCCGGGCTTTCCCGGGCTCCCCTTCCGGGCTCCCCTCCCGGGCTTTCCCGGGTTCCCCTTCCGGGTTCCCCTCCCGGGCTTTCCCGGGCGCCCCCCGGGGTTCCCCTCCCGGGTTCCCCTCCAGGGCACCTCTCCCCGGGCCCCCTTCCCCGGGGTCGGGGTGCGCCGCGCTCGGAGCGCCCCTCCGCCCCGCCCGTCAAGGGCCGGGCGGAGGGGCGTCACCGTTCCCGCGCGTCGCCGTTCCCGCGCGTCGCCGTTCCCGCGCAACGGCGGTCGTGCCGCCGGCGGACGTGTCGCCGGCCGTCCTGCCGTCGGCCGTCCCCGGGTGCTTCTTCCGTGGGGGCGGGCGGCTGCGGGACGATCGGCGGAGGGTGCTCTCGCACCCGCGATCCGTTGAGATGCCGGAGGCCTGCGTGACGGTCATAGTCGGACTGGTGCACAAGAAGCGTGTCCATCTGGGGGGTGACTCCGCCGGGGTCGCCGGCTATCAGCTCACGGTCCGCCGCGATCCCAAGGTGTTCACCAACGGGCCCTACGCCATGGGCTTCACCACCAGTTTCCGCATGGGACAGCTCCTCCAGCACGCCTTCAAGGTGCCGCGGCCCAAGGGAGATCTGGACCGGTTCATGGTCACGACCTTCGTGAACGCCCTGCGGACCTGCCTCAAGGACGGCGGCTGGGCGCGGAAGGAGTCCGAGCAGGAGCAGGCCGGGACCTTTCTGGTGGGGGTACGGGGGCGGCTGTTCGCGATAGACAGCGACTATCAGGTCGCGGAGTCCGCCGACGGTTACGCGGCCGTCGGATCCGGTGACGAACTGGCCCTCGGCGCCCTGCACGCGACCGCCGCGCTGGCCATGAAGCCGCGCGCCCGGCTCACGGCCGCGCTGGCCGCCGCCGACCATCACAACGCCGGGGTCTCCGGGCCGTATCTCTACGTCGCCACACCGCGCCCGTCGTGAGCCGCCCGCCGTCAGGAGCACCGGGCACGCCAGAGGGATCAGGCACGCCAGAACTCGTCCGGCGCCTCGGTGTGTTCGACGCCGTGACCATCGGCCTGGGCGCCATGATCGGCGCGGGCATCTTCGCCGCGCTCGCCCCCGCCGCCGCGGCGGCCGGCTCCGGGCTGATGGCCGGGCTGGCGATCGCCGCCGCGGTCGCGTACTGCAATGCCACGTCCTCCGCACGGCTGGCCGCCCTCCACCCCGCCTCCGGCGGAACGTATGTCTACGGCCGTGAACGGCTCGGCCCCTTCTGGGGGTATCTCGCCGGATGGGCCTTCGTGATCGGGAAGACCGCCTCCTGCGCGGCGATGGCGCTGACCGTGGGCGCCTACGCGTGGCCGGGGCAGGCGCACGCCGTGGCGGTCGCCGCGGTGGTCGCGCTGACCGCCGTGAACTGTCTCGGTGTCCAGAAGTCCGCCTGGCTGACACGGGCCGTCGTGGCCGTCGTCCTGGCCGTGCTCGCCGCCGTTGTCGTCGTCTGTCTGACCGCCGGCACCGCACCGGGCGCCGGGCCGGACCCCGGTACGGACGTCACCTTCACCGGGGTGCTCCGGGCGGCCGGGCTGCTCTTCTTCGCGTTCGCCGGGTACGCCCGTATCGCCACGCTCGGCGAGGAGGTCCGTGACCCCGCCCGTACGATCCCGCGCGCCATCCCCCTCGCCCTGGGGATCACCCTGGTCGTATACGCCGGGGTCGCGTTCGCCGTGCTGTCCGTCCTGAGCCCCGGCCGGCTGGCCGACGCCACGGCCCCGCTCGCCGAGGCGGTGCGCGCGGCCGGTGTCCCCGGCCTGGCCCCGGTGGTACGGGCGGGGGCGGCCGTCGCCGCCGTCGGCTCGCTGCTCGCGCTCATCCTCGGCGTCTCGCGTACGACCCTGGCGATGGCCCGCGACCGGCACCTGCCACCCGCTCTGGCCGCCGTACACCCGCGCTTCAGGGTGCCGCAGCGGGCCGAGATCGCCGTCGGCGCCGTCGTCGCCCTGGCCGCGGCCACCGTGGATGTGCGCGGTGCGATCGGCTTCTCCTCCTTCGGGGTCCTCGCCTACTACGCGATCGCCAACGCCGCCGCTCTCACCCTCACCTCCGCCGAGAAGCGCCCGCCGCGCGCCGTACCCGTCCTCGGACTCGCCGGGTGTCTGCTCCTCGCCTTCGCCCTGCCCCTGCCGTCGGTCGTGTCGGGCGCCGCCGTACTCGCGGCCGGCGCCGCCGTGTACGCGGTGCGAGCGGTACGGAGGAGCTGACAGAGCGGTACGGAGCCGATCCGCCCCGAGTCATCCGCCCCGAGTCATCCGCCCGAGTCACCGCCCGGGTCGACGGGGAACAGCGGGTCCGGCGGGTCCGGTCGGTCCGGATCCGTACGGTCGGTCCGTATCGGTACGGCGGGTGTGATCAGAACGTAGCTTCCCAGCGGCTGCGGAGCGGGCGGGAAGGTCGCACTCTTGGCCCTATGAGTGATGCACCGATCGTCGTCCACCGGGCGTCGGGGACAGGCGGGCGGCGGGTCACGGTCCGCGGGCGGATCATGGGACTCGCCCACTCCGACGATCATCTTGTCGAATTCCTGCGCCTTGCCGGTCTGCCCGACGCCTGGGAACTGCTCGACGACCCGGAGTGGGTGGAGTGGCAGGGCGGTACCGCGCACGATTACAGCGTCGTATGAGCCGCCGGTGAGGATCGCTCGGCCAGGCGGTTCCGGTGTTCCGGCATTCCGGCAGTCCGCCGGCCCTGCGGCCCTGTGACTCTGTGACCGGGGGCCGCGGCTCTGTGACCGGGGGCCGGGGGGACGGGGGGCCGGGGTCCGGGACGGGACCCAGGGTCCGGCCCGGTGAGGTCGCTCAGTCCTCCGGCGCGATCGTCGCCGCGATCGAGGTGAGCTGGGTCAGACTGTCGATCCGCCAGTCCGCCGCCTCGACCACTTCCGGGTCGTCCGCCCACAGATAGCCCCAGGGGCCGCGCCGCAGATGGGCCGTACGCAGGCCCGCCCGCCGCGCGGGGAACAGGTCGTACGCGGGATGGTCGCCCACGTACACCGTTCTGTCGGGCGTCGCCCGCGCCACCTCGATGACATGGCCGAAGAACTCCGGGTCCGGCTTGGACACGCCCCACTCGGTGGAGGTGGCCACCAGATCGACGGGGAGATCGAGGCGGCGCAGGAGGTCACCGGCCTTGACGGTCTGGTTGCCCGCCAGCACCACACGGATGCCGAGCGCTCGGAGACCGGCCAGGGCGGGCCGTACATCGGGGTAGAGGTCGGACTCGTCGAGATGCTCGCCGCGCCCGGCCGCCTCTCTGGCGCGGTTGGCCTCAGCGATGTCCATACCGGGCTTGATCAGGCGCAGGGCGTCGGTGTGGTCCTTGTTCTGTACGGTGACGGCGCCCACGAGCGCGGAGATGGTGTGCCGGGGAATACCGAGCCAGTCGGCCCAGGAGGCCCAGTAGCGGTCGTCGCGTACGAGGGTCTCGCCGACGTCGAACACGATGGTTTCGATCACCGGTCCAAGCGTAGGGGGATACGCTCCGCCGATTGTCAGTGGCAGGCCGTAGCCTGTGTCCTATGTTCGCTTCCTCGTCCGCTTCCTCTTCGGCTTCTGCGTCTGTTTCTCCGTCCGTCCCGGACTCCTGCCCGGTTTCCGGCCCTGTGTCCGGTTCCGAGGCCCCCGGGGCCCCTTCGGCGCATGAGCAGGTCCGGTCCGCCGCCGTGGTCAACAGGGAGATCCGCGCCCTGTGGGCACGGGCGGGCAGCACACTCTCGCCCACTGAGCAGGAGCGTTACCAGCGGCTTCTGGTGGAGTGGGCCGCGGCGGTACGGGCCGATGTCGTGACCGCCGCCTAGCGAGCAGCCCCGCCCGCCCTCGCGCCGAGTGGTGATGATCTTGCTCTGGATGGCGTAAGGTTGTGTTCATCGACGCGGGGTGGAGCAGCTCGGTAGCTCGCTGGGCTCATAACCCAGAGGTCGCAGGTTCAAATCCTGTCCCCGCTACTGATAAGAACCGAAGGCCCGGATTCCAAGCGGATCCGGGCCTTCGTCGTTCCCGGGTTTTTCCCGTCCCAGGGCCGCGCCCTCGCGCTTGACCTTTACGCGACGTCAAGTTCTACGGTCGATCTCATGGAGTGGTCGATCCAGGAGATCGCGAAGAAGGCCGGGACCACGAGCCGCACGCTCAGGCACTACGGCGAGCTGGGGCTGCTGGAGCCCAGCCGTACGGGCGCCAACGGCTACCGCTACTACGACCAGCACGCCCTGGTCCGGCTTCAGCGGATCCTGCTGCTGCGCGAGCTGGGCCTCGGTCTGCCGGCGATCGCCCGGGTTCTCGACGGCGAGCAGGACACGGCCGCCGCCCTGCGCACGCATCTCAGCCTGCTGGAGCAGGAGCGCGAGCGCGTCGAGCGGCTGATCACCTCGGTCAGGACCACTCTCCACAAGACCGGGACAGGGGAGGACCTCATGGCCGAGGAAGTGCTCGACGGCTTCGATCACACGCGGTACGAGCAGGAGGTGACCGCGCGATGGGGCCGCGAGGCGTACCGGAAGGGCGACCGCTGGTGGCGCTCGCTGAGTGAGAGGGAGCGCCGGGATTTCCAGGACCGGCACGAGGCCATCGCCCGTGACTGGGCGCGGGCGAAGGAGGCGGGCCTGGCCGCCGGCAGCGAGGAGGCGCAGGTCATCGCCCGGCGGCACTGCGACTGGCTGTCGGTGACGGCCGAGGCCACGAAGTCGTATGTCATCGGCGTGACGCGGATGTACGGGGAGGACGAACGCTTCACATACGCCTATGACAAGTACGGTGAAGGGACAGCGGTGCTCGTACGGGACGCCATGAAGGTGTACGCCGGGCGCCACCTGACCGACTGACTGGCTGACCGGCCCCACGGCCGGCCGGCCGACTTGCCGACCGGCCGCCGCAGGGCGGTCGAACGGCCGTCTGACCTGCTGTGGAGCAGGCCGGTCCGGACCGGCTCCATAGCCCACTCGGCCGACGGCGAGTCGCCGCTGTGGGCGGTAGCGGCCAGCCTGGGTGGGGCGCGGTACCGTCCGCAGCCCAAGGCGGAACCGGGCAGGTGACCACTGGTGGGGAAGCTGAGCAAGCTCAGGGAGAGCCTGGGTGGCAGAGGCCGGCGGGCCGACGATCTGACTGGTCCCATGTCCGCCGACGGCACGCTGATGCCGAGCAGCCGTATCCGCACGGGCCGTCGGCTGGTGCGTTTTCTCCCCGTGCTCGTGATCGTCGTCGGAGTGGTCCTCGATCTCTCGACCCCGACGCGGGTCACCGCCGCCCCCCTGTACGCGGCCTCACCCCTGGTCGCGGCGCCGTTCTATCCGCTGGCCGGTACGTTGCTGGTCAGCATCGCCGCGATCTTCGCCGAGCTGTCGATGCATCTCTACACCAACTCGCTCAACTCGCTGGAGTCGGTCAGCGAGTTGCTGACGGTGGTGATCGTGTCTCTTCTCGCGCTGTACATCGGCGGTGTGCTGCGCCGCAGCGGGCAGCGGCTCGCGTCGGCCCGGATCATCGCCGAGACCGCTCAGCGGGCGGTGCTGCCCAGACCCGCCGAGCGGATCGGCGGACTCCGTATCGCCGCGCGGTACGAGGCGGCGCAGGAGGGCGCGTTCATCGGCGGCGACCTGTTCGCCGTGCAGGACACGCCGTACGGGGTACGTCTGGTGGTCGGGGACGTACGGGGGAAGGGGCTGGAGGCGGTCGAGGCGGTGGCGGTGGTCATCGGGTCCTTCCGCGAGGCCGCGGAGCAGGAGAGCTCGCTGGAGGGCGTGGCGCAGCGGCTGGAGCGGGCGCTCACGCGCGACGGGAGCAGACGGGGCGGGCTGGACGCCTACGAGGGATTCACCACGGCCGTGCTCGCCGAGATCCCGCACGACGGGAGTGTGGTGCGGCTGGTCAACCGGGGCCATCCCGATCCGCTGCTGATGTGCGAGGACGGGCGGGTACGGATGCTGGAGACGCGTGACCCGGCGCTGCCCCTCGGGATGAGCGAACTGGGCGCGTGGCCGGACCGCGCGGAACAGGCCGGGTACCCGGCCGGGTCGACGCTGCTCTTCTACACGGACGGACTGTCCGAGGCGCGCGATTCCCATGGTGTCTTCTACGTTCCGCGCGACCGGCTGGACGGCCGGATCTTCCAGGGGCCCGACGAACTGCTCCAGGCGCTGATCGACGACGTACGGCTGCACACGGGCGGCGGGAGCCAGGACGACATGGCGCTGCTGGCGGTGAACCGGCCCACGGAGGGGCAGCCGGAACGGCGCAGGACGATACCTCTCGTCCCCTGAGGCGACCCGGGCGCGGTCCGGGGGCGGCCACCGTATGTGATCGTGAGGTATCACTCCGCATAACATTTGACATACCGTCAGGTATGCGCGGTGTACTGAAAGGCAGTCAGCTCGCCCGATTGCGTGTGCATGTGCCCTGGTGTGTCCGTTGCGAAGTTGTTAATGATCACAGGGAACAGCTTGGAATAAAGGCCTGGTCTCTATTAACGTTCGATAACGCAGCGCGGTCGTCCCAGCCGACGTAAGAGTCGGCGCCGTGCTCACGCGCCGAATCCCGCAAGGGAACCGGGGAACCACACATTGGGGTGAATCGGGCGTTCTTTGCTGCCTTGTGCGGCGGAGGGCATCCGTAGGAGACCTTCCTGCTCCGAACCCGTCAGCTAACCCGGTAGGCGAGAAGGAAGGAAAGGAGTGCGCCTCAGTGGCGTCCAATCAGCCTGCCCCCACCGCCCCCTTCGAAACCCCCTCGTTCGGCGACCAGCCGGAGCGGGCCTGGGGAGAGTGGAACCCGACCGAGGAGTCCGTACGCCCGGTACGCGGCAGGCATCGCGTCGGCAAGCAGCGCAACGGCTTCGCCCGTAGCTCCACGGTCCTCGGCGTCGGCGTCATAGCCGCCGTCGGCGCGGGCGGCATGGCCACCGCGCAGGACAAGCCCGCGGTCTCCATATCCCTGCCCGACGCCATCACGGACAATCTCCCCGACGCCAAGTCGCTGCCGGGCATGGGTTCGCTGGCGGCGGACGAGGCCGAGCCCGATCTGCTGGCCAGCGCCCCGCTCACCACCGCCGGAATGACCACGGCGGACGCGGAACAGGGCGCCACGGACGCGGGCGAGGCCCTGCGGGCCCGGATCCTCCAGCAGGCCGAGCAGCAGCAGAACGAGGCCGACGCGACGGAGAAGGCGGCCGCGGAGGCGGCGGCGGCCGAGCAGGCCGCGGCACTCGCCAAGAAGCAGCAGACCGAGGCCGAGAAGAAGATCGAAGAGGCGAAGAAGAAGGCCGAGGCGGAGGCCAGAGCCAAGGCCGAGGCGGAGCGCCTCGCGAAGCTGGCCGCCAGCTTCTCCCTTCCCACCTCCTCGTACACGATCACCTCCACCTACGGTGAGTCCGGCTCCATGTGGTCCTCCGGCTACCACACCGGCCTGGACTTCGCCGCCCCCACCGGCACCCCGGTCAAGGCCGTGCACGGCGGCACGGTCACCTCGGCCGGCTGGTCGGGCTCGTACGGCTACCGCACCATCCTGGAACTGGATGACGGTACGGAGATCTGGTACTGCCACCAGTCCTCGATGACCGTCAGTGCCGGTCAGAAGGTCACCACCGGCGAGACCATCGGCCGGGTCGGCGCGACCGGCAATGTCACCGGGCCGCATCTCCACCTCGAGGTCCACACCCCGGGCGGCTCCGGCATCGACCCCATGAGCTGGCTGCGCAGCAAGGGCCTGACTCCCTGAGCCGGATGACTGCCTGAGCCGGATGACTGCCTGAGTCGGCCCGCCCCCCCCGGGGCCGAGCTCCCTTCGTCAGTACTGGCGGTACGGGTTGTAGCCGTCGTAGTCGATGTACGGCGGTGGCACCCGCACCCGCCCCGTGGCCCGCGCCGCATAGGTGAGCGCGGGCCCCGCCATGTCCCGGCGCTGCCAGAGATGGTGCAGCAGCTCCTGCTCACGCTCGACGAAGTCCGGGCCGACGCTGCCGCGCCGGGCGCGGTGGCGCAGAAACGCCAAGGACGTCGCGAACGTCTCGTACTCCCCGACCGACCTGTAGGCCTCGGGCCCGTATGTACGGCCCGCGAAATCGCGTGCCATGGTGCGCGCCCGCATCGAGGAGAGCGCCTGGGGCGCGGCGGACGGCAGCCAGCCGGCCGCCGCGTACGCGGGCAGTTCGGCCGCGACCGTACGCAGCTCGCGCTGCCGGCTCCAGATCGCCAGCCAGGTCAGCAGGCCGAAGACCGGCACCATGAACACGGCGTACACGGCGTAGAAGCCGAACGGGCCGAAGAGCGACGACGAGGCGTTCCACAGCGCGTGCATGCCCATCGCCAGCGCCAGACCGAGCGGCGGAAGGGCGAACCGCCGGATCCTCTGGCGGCGGGCCGCCATCGCCGCCAGCCCGAAGCCGATGCCCGTGAGCACGGTGAAGAGCGGGTGCGCGAACGGTGACATCACCACCCGTACGAAGAAGGTCGCGGCCGTCACGGAGGCCAGCCCCGAGAAGCCCGCGCTCCGGTCCTCGCCGAAGGCGCTGCCGAGATAGAGGATGTTCTCGGTGAAGGCGAAGCCGGTGGCGGTGAAGCCCGCGAACACGACCCCGTCGACCAGTCCGTTGAAGTCCCGTCGGCGGAACAGGAAGAGCAGCAGGATCGCCGCGGCCTTGGCGCTCTCCTCCACGACCGGCGCTATCACCGTGGCGCCGAGGGACTCCGCGCCCGCCGGGTCGGCGGTGGCGATGGCTATCCACCGGGTCGCGAAGGTGTTGGCGATGATCGCGACGAGGGCGGCCGCGAAGGCGCCCCAGGCGAAGGAGAACACCAGATTCCGCCAGGGGCCCGGTTCGACCCGGTCCAGCCAGCGGAAGGCCGCGATCAGCAGCGGGACGGGCAGCACGGCCAGCCCGAGGCCGACCAGAAAGCCCTGGGTGCCGGTCTGGTCCCGTACGAGCGCGAGGATCACCAGGCCGCAGAGGGCGAGCAGCGTGATCACGGCCCCCGCGCGCACCGCCCGGTGGCGCCAGAACGCGCGGCGCGGCCGATAGCGCCTGCGGGCAGGCTCGGGCACGGCGGTCCACAGGTCACCGAGCTGTTGCTGCCGCTCGTAGACGGGGATCGCCGGGCCCGGTTCGAGGCGCTGCTGCGTGGGTTCCGACACCCGATGACCCTAACGAGAAGCTCGGACACTGACGATGGTGCCTGTGTCCCTACCGCGGGTTACGCGGGTTACCTGGGTTACGCGGGTTACGCGGGTTACGCCGACGGGGCCCGCCCACCGGCCGTCCGTCCACAGGGCCTCTGCCCACCGGCCGTCCGTCACCCGGGCCTCTGCCCACCGGGCCGCTGCGGGCCGGCCGGCGCGCCCGTCCGGCCGGCCCGACGGACTCCGTCAGACGGACGGCGGCGGTTCCGGTACGCGGCGGAACAGCAGATCACGCACCACATGACCCTTGTCGAGTCCTTGGCCCTCGAACCGGGTCAGCGGCCGGAAGGCGGGCCGTGGCGCGTATCCGCCGTCCGGCACGGTGTTCTCGAAGGCCGGGTGGGCCGTCAGCTCCGCGAGCATCTGCTCGGCGTACGGCTCCCAGTCGGTCGCGCAGTGCAGCACGGCCCCGGGCTTCAGCCGTCCGGCGGCCAGCGTGAGGAACTCCGGCTGGATCAGCCGCCGTTTGTGATGCCGCTTCTTGGGCCAGGGGTCGGGGAAGTAGACCCGCAGTCCGTCGAGGGACGCGGGCGGCAGCATCTCCCTGAGCAGGATGATCGCGTCGCCGTTGGCCACCCGGATGTTGGACAGGCCGTTCTCCTCCGCGAGCCGGAGCAGATTTCCCTGGCCGGGGGTGTGCACATCGACGGCGAGTATGCCGGTGCCGGGGTCGTCCGCGGCCATGCGCGCGGTGGCCTCGCCCATCCCGAAGCCGATCTCCAGGACGACCGGCAGCCCGTCGAACAGGTCGGACGGATCGACGACCCGCTGTCCGTCGATGTCCAGGCCCCGGGCGGCCCACATCCGGCGCAGCGCGTCGGCCTGGCCCGGGGTGACCCGGCTGCGACGGGGCTGGAAGCTGCGGATACGCCGCTCGAAGTGCGAGCCCGCGGGATCGGCGGCGGGCCCGGCGCCATCGGGAAACATCCGGCTCATCATGCGGTCCCCGGCCCTGTCGGCGAGGTAGGCCCCGTCAGCGCCAGGGGAGGCCTCGTCGGTGGTGCGGGACGCCCCGTCAGCGCCAGGGGAGGCCTCGTCGGCGGTCCGCGAGGTCCCGTCGTCGGTGGGGGAGGCCCCTTCAGTGGTGCGGGAGGCAGTGGTGTGGGAGGCCCCGGCGGCCGTGCCGCTCGCGCCTGGCCCTCCGGCCCCGCCGCTCCCGGCGGCCCGCACGGCCTCCGCCGTCCGCGCGGCCGGCTCGGTGGTCGCCAGGGTCGGCTCGGTCGCCTCGGCCATCTCAGTCATCCCGCTCAGTCATCCCGGTCTTCTCGCGCTCGGCGACACGGCGGCCGGTCCTTCGGCCACCATGGGACCGATTCTACGGAGCGCTCGCGGCTTCCACGGAGCGCTCGCCGCCGCCCGGCCGTGCCTCCGCCTGCCCGCCCCGGTGCGGCCCGTGCCCAGGACGCCCCGCCTCCGCCGTTCCCGTCCGCGCCGCTCAGTCCTCCGCCGTTCCCGTCCGCGCCGCTCAGTCCCCCGGCGTTCCGTCCCGCCCCGCTCAGTCCTCCGCCAGCACCGCCAGCGCGCGTCTCGCGACCTCCCGGCCGATCGGCAGCGACGCGGTCGCCGCCGGGGACGGGGCGTTCAGCACATGGACCGTACGGGGCCGCTGCCTGATCAGGAAGTCGTCGGCCAGGGTGCCGTCCCGCAGCACCGCCTGGGCCCGTACCCCGGCCGCCGCCGGACGCAGATCCGCGTCCCTGACCGCGGGGAGCAGTCTCCTTACGGCCGTCGCGAAGGCACGTTTCGACAGCGAGCGGTGCAGCTCGCCCGCGCCCTGCCGCCAGTGCTTGCGCGCCGTGCGCCAGGAGCCCGGCCAGCGGAGCGTGCCGGCCAGCTCGGCGGGCCGTACGGTCTTCCAGGTGTACCCCTCACGGGCCAGCGCCGGGACGGCGTTCGGCCCGACATGGACGGCCCCGTCGATGCCCCGGGTCAGATGCACCCCCAGGAACGGGAACGCCGGATCGGGCACCGGATAGACCAGCCCCCGGACGAGGCCGGGCCTGGCCAGCTCGTAGTACTCGCCCCGGAAAGGCACGATCCGCATCCCGGGGTCGTCCCCGGCGAGCCGCGCCACCTGGTCGCAGTGGAGCCCCGCGCAGTTCACCAGGACGCGCGCCCGGACCACCTCCCCGGCCGCCGTGCGGACCGCGACACCCCAGGGGCGGCGGTCGACGGCCGTGACCTCCGCGCCGTACCGCACGGACGCGCCCGTCGCGCCCGCGGACTCCGCGAGCTGTTCCGCGACCGCGAGGAAGTCGCAGACCCCGGTCGTGCCGACATGGATCGCCGCCAGACCGCGCACCTGCGGCTCGTACTCGGTGATCTGGGCCGGGCCCAGCTCCCGCACCGGGATGCCGTTCTCCCTGCCGCGCTGGACCAGCGCGTGCAGCCGGGGCAGCTCGTCCCGCTCGGTCGCGACGATCAGCTTGCCGGTGATCTCGTGCGCGATGCCGTACTCGGCGCAGAACTTGACCAGTTCGGCGGAGCCGCGCACCGCGTACCGCGCCTTGAGCGAGCCGGGGCGGTAGTAGACACCGCTGTGGATCACCCCGCTGTTGTGGCCCGTCTGGTGGCGTCCGGGGCCCGGCTCCTTCTCCAGCACCACGACACGGGTGCCCGGCGCGGCGCGCGTGACCGCGTACGCCGTCGACAGACCGACGATCCCGCCGCCGATCACCAGCACGTCGCAGTCGAATCCCACGCGTCCGCCCATAGCGCGCGCCACCTCCCACCCCGATAGTGCACTGGCCCGCCGACAACGTGCTTAAACCACGAATCGACAGTCCGGTGCGCGAGCGCCGGCGGGAGCGGGCGGACCGGGCCTACGCGGGAGCCACCAGCAGGGGGCGGGCGCGCTCCCGCAGCTCGACGACCCGGGGCTCGTCCCCGTACGGCTCCAGCCGGTGCAGCAGGTCCCGTACGTACTCGGTGGTGCGTGCCGAGGAGATCCGGCCCGCCACCTCCACCGCTCTCGTGCCCGCCGCGCACGCCGCGTCGAGATTGCCCGACTCCAGTTCGGCGACCGCGCTCACGACCAGGCGCAGCCCGTGCGAGCGTACGAACTCCTCCGTCGGCCGGGAGAGCGCCTGCTCCGTGAAGCGGCGTACCTGGCGCGGCGCCTTCAGATCGCGGTAGCACTCGGCGGCGTCCGCCGCGAACCTGTCGTACGAGTAGAAGCCCAGCCAGGACGGATCGGCGTCGCCCTCCCGCGAGCGCTCCAGCCACCCTTCGGCGGCCTTGAGCGCGGCCCCGGCCGCCACCGCGTCGCCCGCCTTGGCGTGCGCGCGCGCCTCCACCAGCCGGAAGAAGCTCATCGTGCGGGCCGTGGCGAGTCCGCGATTGCGCTCCAGCGCCGCCTGCGCGAGGTCCACACCCTCGTCCGCGAAGCCGCGATAGGTCGCCTGGAGGGACATGGAGGCCAGGACATAGCCGCCCAGCGGTACGTCGGCGGCGGCCCGCGCCAGCCGCAGCGCCTGGATGTAGTAGCGCTGCGCGGCCTCCTGCTGTCCCGTGTCGAAGGCCATCCACCCGGCCAGCCGGGTCAGCTCGGCGGTGGCTCCGAAGAGCCCGCGCCCCACTTCGTCGCTGTACGCGCCGAGGAGCAGCGGCGCCGCGTCGACCCGCAGACACTCCGGCACCATGGACGAACGCCAGTCCCCGCCGCCGTACTTGGAGTCCCAGCGCCTGGCGTCGGACGCCGCCTCCCGCAGCTTGGCCACATCGCTGTGGCCGACGCGCAGGGGAGAGATCTCCGCCGCCGCGTCGGAGCCCTGGCCGGAGCCGTGACCGCTCCCGCCGTGCGCTCCCTGAGCCGCCTCCGCGACCGCCGGATCCCGGGCGACCGAGGGGTCGGCGGGTGTTATCAGCCACCGCGACGCGGGGGTCGCGTAGGCGCTCACCGCGAAGGATCCGGCCAGGGACTGCCAGATGCCACCGCTGCCCGCGCGTCGCCCGGCCAGGTCCAGCCGGTACAGCTCCGTCGCCGCGCGCACCGCTTCGCCCACGTCGCGCGGGAAGGCGAGCCCGACCTCGGGGGCCGGATCCGCGTCGGCGAGGCCTATCTCATGGAGTGGGACCGGACGTCCCAGCTTGGCTCCGATGGCGGCGGCGATGAGATGGGGCGCCGCACCTTGCGGAACCATCCCCTTCGAGACCCATCGCGCCACGGAGGTCTTGTCGTAGCGCAGTGTCAGGCCGCGCTGCGCCCCGAGGTCGTTGACCCGTCGGGCGAGGCCGGCGTTGCTGATTCCCGCGAGGGCGAGAACGGTGCCGAGCTTTTCGTTCGGCCCGCGTAGCTCTCTGGACATGCGTCACCCCTCGACACACAGACGGCCGCCGCGTCCGCGGCATAGGCGCGCGGCATTCGTAAACCCAGCGTAGTTCGCCACATCCCGACCGTTAAGGGGCGGACTTCCGTATGGCGGGATTGTTGTCCGTGCCCCGCCCCGGCCGTGAGGCCTCAAGCGGGGTGCCGTGCTCCGGGTGTGTAGCGTGCGCCCGGCCGTGCGCTCTTGGCCCGGAAGGAGCGGGAGCGCTTCCATGAGACCTGCGTGGGTCGGCCCACTGCGTACTGGAACCAGTGGGCTGGGGGATACCGCCGCCCCAATCCCCGCGGGCGGTGGATCAGTCCGGGAGGCGGGAAACGCCTCCCGGACTGAGCGTGTGCCGGTGCTGAAGTGCCGTGCCGAGTCCGGAGTTTGGCTGAATCACGCCTGTCGGGGAAGAGCCGTTTCTTCGCCAAACGGCCCATGCCAGGGGCGCATTCGTCTTCGCGCACGTGCTCCCGTAGGCCCTCCTGTGCGCGGTTGTCGTGGCAGCATGTTCCCGAACGGCTTCGGTTTCGGGCTGCTCGGAGTGGGTTGTTGAGCCTACTCTGTGGGCTCTTGAGCCTACTCTCGACTTGTCCACAGGCTGTGGAGGCGGCGATGCGCTGGTTGGTGGGGTGGAGCAGTATCGCCGCGCGCTTCGGCACGGCAGGCCCGGTCGGGGCCGCCAGATCCGTCGGGGCCGTGGGATCGGCGGGATCCGTGGGGCCGATGGGGTCTGGTGGTGATCCCGGCGCCGACGACTCCGAGGGCCGCAGTGTGCATCCCGTCGGCTCCCAACTCCTGTGGGGCGACCCCGATCCGCTCTGGGCCGTGGGCGACTGGCGGCCCGACGAGGTCCGGGTCGTCACCGTCGATCCGTTCACCAGGCTCGCCGTACTGGGCTGTTGCGGCGCGAGCGACGAGGAACTGAGGGTCGGTCTGTTCGCGGCACGCGGCGGCGCGCTGCGCCATCTCACCGCCTGGCCGGGCAGTTACACCGCCGTCGCCCAGATCGGCCGCCGGATCACGGTCGTGGGTGACCTGGCCGGGGCCAGACCCGTCTTCTACACCCCGTGGGCGGGCGGCACCGCGTACGCCACCGCCGCGCTGCCCCTCGCCGATCTCATCGAGGCACAGCTCGACATCGGGCATCTCGCCGCGCTCCTCGCCTGCCCCGAGACCCCGGAGGCGCTGCGCGACTCCACTCCCTACGACGGGGTCAAGCGCATCCCGCCCGGACACGCGCTGGTCCTGCGCGAGGGATCGCGCGAGATCACCGGGTACGAACCGGTCGCCTCCCTCGCCGTCGCCGGTCCCCAGCGGGACCCCGAACGCGCGGTGGAGGGCGTACGGGACGCCCTCGTCGAGGCCGTACGGGCACGGCTCCTGGCCCCGCGGCACGCGCCCGAGACCGTGCCGCCCGACCCGGGTCCCGTCCCCGGGATGGGCCCCGCGGAACGGCGCGCCGCGCGCGGGGGGCCGGTCCCCGGTATCGGCGCCGATCTCTCCGGCGGCAGCGCGTCCGGCACCCTCGCGCTGCTCGCCGCCGGGCTGCCGGGAGCGCCGGGCACGGTCCTCGGACACGGCACCGGCGCGGGGGAGCGGCTGCTCGCCGTCACCTTCAACGACCTGGCCACCGGCAGCCGCGACGAGGCGGAACTGGAACGGGCACGGGTCATCGCCGCCAACCCCCGGCTGCACCATGTCGTGGTCGCGGCGGGCGAAGAGGCCCTGCCGTACGCCGATCTGGAGGGCCCGCTCACGGACGAGCCGGGACCTTCCCTGGTCACCGCGGGGCGGCACCGCCGCCGGCTGGCCGCGGGCAGCGCCGACCACTTCACCGGCGCCGGCGCCCGCGAGGTGCTCGACGCGCATCCGGCGCGCCTGGCCGATCTGCTGCTCGACCGGCGCAGACGCCATCTGCTGCACCCGGTCGCCGCGCTGGCCAAGGCCGAACAGCCCTCGCCCGCCTCGCTGTTCATCCCGCTGATCGTGTACCGCGCGGCGCGCAAGCTGGCCCGTACGCCCTACCGCACCGGCCTCGAAGAGGCGGCGGCCAGGCTCCCTCAGGCCAACAGGGCGGCGCTGTCCGCGTCCGCGAACGGTCCGCTGGGCGCCTCACTGGCCGCCCTCACCTGGTCGCGGCCAGGACCCGCCGCGCGCTGGCTGACGGGGGAGGCGCTCGCGGAAGTATCGGTTCGTCTGACGGCGGCGGCGACCCGGCCCACCTCCGTACAGCGGCCCGGCGAGGCCCGCGCCCGCGCCGCGCTGGCCCGTCACGCGGCGGACTACCGGGTCTTCGAGCAGGCGGCGGAGATCCGCAGCCAGCGGCTCCACGCGCCCTTCCTCGACAACCAGGTGGTACGGGCCTGCCGTGAGCTGCCCGAGGCGCTGCGCGTCCAGCCGGGCGCCCGCGCGGAGGTCCTCCGTACGGTCCTGGCCGGCGCCGGCATCCATGACCTCCCGCCCGGCTGGGGCGCGACGTCCCGGGCGGGCTCCGCCGCCGCCACCCGCGCGGGTCTGCGCACCGCCGTCGGCGAGCTGATCAGCCTCTTCGACGCGCCCCTGCTGGCCGACGCGGGCCTGATCGAGGCACGGGTCGTACGCAAGGCCCTGCGCGCGGCGGCCGAGGGCGAGCCCGTACCGCTCGACGGTCTCGCGGATCTGGTCTCCACCGAACTGTGGCTGCGCCGCCTGCTGTCGAGGCGGGGCACCTGCTGGACGGGCACGGCGGCGCCGCGTCAGCGCGCGGTGGCGGGCGTGGTGGTCCAGCGGCCCACGCTCCACCAGTAGGGGAGCGCGGCGGGCACGTCAGCGGCAACTGATCCGGGACTGCGCCCAGTCGGCGAACGCCACCACGCCGAGCGGCCGGTGCGCCTCGACCACCAGCCGGATCGTCTTCTGTCCCGCGATCCCCACCTGTACGGGGACGGCCCGGTCGCCGCCGCGCAGCACGGGCGAGCGCCAGAGCCGGCCGCCGTCGCCGTAGAGGGAGAAGCGCACAGGGCCGAGGCTCCGTGTCAGATCGTCCACCCCGACCAGGGCCGCATAGGTGGAACAGCTCCGGTTCAGATCGATGGTGACCGACGACGCCCCGTGTGTCGTCACCCCGTGCGCGTACCGGGTGCCGCCGACGCTCACCCCGGAGCGCTTCCACATCCAGGTGCTTCCGACGAGCCGAACCTCCGGCCCGGTCTTGTCGCCGAGGATGTCGTACGACAGCCGGTTCACCTGGTACTCCACCGGCGGTGGCGGCGGCGGGGGCGTCGGGACCGGCGGTGGCGGGGGCGGGGGTACGGGGGGCGTCGGCGTCCCGGGCGGCACCGTGGGGCCGGGCTCGGCGGATGTCGGCGTGGGCGTGGGCTCCGGCTCGGGTTTCGGGGCGGGTTTCGGAGCCGGGGCCGCCGGGGTGGGTGTCGGAGTTGGTTTCGGTGTCGGCTTCGCGGTGGGGGACGGTGCCGGCCTCTCCGCGGACGGGGCGGGCCTCGGCGCGGGCGGCTCGGGCGAGGGAGCCGGCGTCGGCGGTACGACGGGCCGCGCGACCGGAGGCTTCGCCACGGGCGGCTTCTGCGGCTGCGAGTCGCTCGCCAGCGCGTACACGAGACCGGCCGCGGCGGCGACGGCCACCACCGCCGCGATCCCGGCCTTCGCGGGCGCGCCGAGCCCCTCGGCCGCGGCGGCCCCTCCGGCCGTCCCGCCCGCCGTGGCCCCGGCCCCGCCGGAGGCCGCGCCCGCGGCACCCGCCGTGCCCCCGGAAGCGGCACCCGCCGCTCCGCCGGAAGCAGCGCCCGCCGCTCCGCCGGAGCCCGTGGCCGCCGCCGCGGCACCCGCTCCCGCCGCTCCGGCGGCGCCGCCCGCCACGATCCCGGCGGCCTTGAGCGAGTAGCCCGCGGCGAACCAGCCGATCACCGCGACCGGCAGCAGTGCCGGGATCCCGGAGTTGACGTGCGCCAGCTCACCCGCGGCGTGGCGGCAGGCGGCGCACTCCTCCAGATGCTTGCGCAGCCCGCGCTCCGCGCGCATCCGCAGACCCCCGCGGGCATAGGCCCCGAGCCGGTCCGCGTACCGGGCGCAGTCGCCGCCCGACGTCAGCGCGGTGTTCACATGGGCCTGTAGATAAGCCTGCTTGAGACCTTCGCGTGCCCGACTGGCCAGTACCGCCGTGGCGTTGGCGCTCAGCCCGAAGAGCGGCGCGACCTCGCTCGGCGACTCCTCCTCGACCGTGGTGTGCCAGAGGACCGCCTGCCAGCGCTCGGGCAGACTCCGGAAGGCCCGCATGGCCATGGACTGCTCGGCCTCGCGCATGGCCAGGACATCCGCGCCCAGATCGAGGGTGTCCACGTCCGAGATCTCGGAGGACCGGACGGCCTGTGCCGCGAACACCGCGAAGTCCTCGACCAGTTGCTCCCGCTTCGCGGACTTCGTCCAGGACGCGGCGACCCGTCGTACGGTCGTCAGCAGATAGGCGCGCACCGCCTGCTCGGGCCCGGCCCCGCCCCGGACCGCCTGCAAGGTGCGGGCGAACACCTCGGCGGTCAGATCGTCGGCGGTGTGCGTGTCGCGGCAGCACGTACGGGCATAGCGGCGCACGGCGTCCGCGTGCCTGCGGAACAGCTCCTCGTACGCGCTGTCGTCACCGTCCCGCATCCGCTGGATCAGCTCGGCGTCCGACGCGGGCGATTCCGCCGTTCCCGGCTCGGCCGGGGTCAGTTCGACGGTCGCCGGATCGGCCGGGAACGCGCCGCCACCGCGCTCGCGCTGCGGCGGCACACCGCTCTCCGGCTCGGGGGCCCCGCCCCCGCCCGGCTCGGCCGGACCCGGCCGTGAACCGGAGGGCGAACCGGACGGGGAACCGATCGAGGGGTGCGGCATGAAGGATCCGGGGAACCCGGCCGGCCTCCCGGAGCCACCGGGCCCGCTCTGCCCGGGAACGCTCGGACCCCCCGCCGGACCGCCGTGGCCGGCATGGCCACTCTGGCCGGCATGGCCACTCTGACCGGGGCCGCTCTGACCGGCATGACCGCCCTGACCGCGAGGACCACCGACACCGGAAGCGGGACCACCGGGCACGACCGGACCGGGCAGGACCGGACCCGGCGCGACCGGCCCCGGCACGCCCTTGGGCCCGCCCTGGCTCGGCACCTGCCGCGAGGCCGTCCCACCGGGTTCCGTACCGCCGTCGGCACCGCCGCCACCGAGCGGCTCGTCCCGTCCGTCACCGCTCATCGCGGAAGCCCCCGTACGCGCCCTCTGAACGCACCCTCTGACCCGAACACCGGGACAGAGTGCCACAGAGCGCCCCCCTGCCCGGAGCTTCGAGCCCGCCAACCACTCATCCGTGGACGATTCTCAGGGAGTGGCATGAACGTTCACTCGTTAGGGGAAGGCTCAATGACGTTTATTCCTAAGCCAGTTCGAAGAGGAAGGTCCGGCCCGCACCGGAGGCACGGGCCGGACCGACGACCTCCGGGCGGCGCCCGGGGCCACGCCCGCTCACACGGGCCGTGACCGCAGACCCTCCAGAAGAATGTCCAACAGCCGTGCCGAGGCCGCCGCCTGCTGCGCCGCGTCCGGCAGCGAAGGCGCGGCCGTGGCTATCACCAGCAGCACATCGGCCACGGAGACATCGCCGCGCAGCTCACCCGCGGCCCGTGCCCGCTCCACAAGCTGCCCGACGACCTCCAGCAGCTCCATGGCACCCGGATCGTCCAACTCCTCCGGTGACAGCCGATGACCGATCACCCGCAGATCCGGCGCCCCGGCAAGCCGCTGGTGCGGCACCCGAACCCCGTCCTGCCCGGCCGGTTCCGCCGGTGTCTCCTCGGCGTCCACCCCCACCCGCAGCACATGCGGGGGAAGCAGCCGTCCCGCGCCCGACGCCACCGACGTGCGCAGGAACCGCGAGAGCGCCGACCAGGGTTCGTCCTCCTGACCCAGCGCCGTGCGTGCCTGGTCCGTCAGCCGGGAGGTCTCCTCCTCGGCTATGCGCCGCACCAGCACGTCCTTGCTGGGGAAGCGCCGGTACACCGTGCCGACCCCGACCCGGGCCCGTCGCGCCACATCCTCCATCGGAGCCCCGTACCCCAGCTCGCCGAACACCTCGCGAGCCGCGCGCAGTACATGCTCCAGATTGCGCTGTGCGTCCACCCTTAACGGTGCCGAGCGACCCGTCCCGCCCGTACCCGCCCGTCCGTCGCCGTCCGTGACGACGGCGGTCTGCCAATGCGAATCCTGAATACGCATAACCGTTCCCCCGGTAATGATGTCTCCCCCCGGAGACCCCCGCCTCGACAGCCGAGCGTACCGACCCAGTCACGGACCGGACACGCCGACGAGGTACGAACATAGTTGAGCCCGGGTCAATTCAGAAGAGGGTAGTTCCGCACGGAGCGCCCCCCGATCGGAGCAAGGACCGGAAGATTCCTGATTCACCCGGCGGCCGCCGCCCCCGGCGCCCCCGCTGACCTGCACCCCTCCGCCAATACCTGGGGTTTTGCCCGGACGCGGCCCTCGAAGGCCTCCGGTCACACAATCTGTCGCGGCTGTGGACAAACACCGGGCATCGTTGCGTCATGGGATGGTGAAGGCTGAGATCTCCGGGGCGACGACCCCCGCACCCACGCCCCGCACGCGCATTCTCGTGGTCGGCGGCGGCTACGTCGGGATGTACACCGCGCTGCGCCTCCAGCGGAAGCTGAGGAACGGCGAGGCCGAGGTCATCGTGGTCTCCCCCGACCCTTATATGACGTATCAGCCGTTCCTGCCCGAAGCGGCGGCGGGGAACATCTCACCCCGCCATGTCGTCGTCCCGCTCCGGCGCGTGCTGGAGAAGTGCACGATCATCATCGGCGAGGCCACCGCCATCGACCACTCCACGCGCACGGCCACCCTCAAGACCCTCGCCTCCGAGGAGGAGGGCAACGGCACCGTCGAGATGACCTACGACGAACTCGTCCTCGCGCCGGGCTCGGTCTCCCGCACCCTCCCGGTCCCCGGCCTCGCCGAACACGGCATCGGCTTCAAGACCGTCGAGGAGGCCATCGGGCTGCGCAACCACGTCATCGAGCAGATGGACATCGCCTCCTCCACCCGCGACCCCGCGATCCGCGACGCCGCCCTCACCTTCGTCTTCGTGGGCGGCGGTTACGCGGGCGTCGAGGCGCTCGCCGAGCTGGAGGACATGGCCCGCTACGCCTCGCGGTATTACCACAACATCAAGGCCGACGATCTGAAGTGGATCCTCGTCGAGGCCACGGGACGGATCCTGCCCGAGGTCGGCACCGAGATGGGCACCTACGCCGTGCGCGAACTGCGCGCCCGCAACATCGACGTACGGCTCGACACCCGCCTCGACTCCTGCGAGGACCGGGTCGCCGTACTGAGCGACGGCGCCCGGTTCCGCACCCGCACCGTCGTATGGACCGCCGGCGTCAAGCCGCATCCGATCCTCGCCGCCAGCGGTCTGCCGCTCGACGGACGCGGCCGGCTCCGATGTACCGCGCGACTCTCCGTCGACGGCGTCGAACACGCCTGGTCGGCCGGTGACGCGGCGGCCGTTCCCGATCTCACGGCCGACGAACCGGGCAAGGAGTGCGCGCCCAACGCGCAGCACGCCGTCCGCCAGGCCAGGGTTCTCGCGGCGAACATTCTCGCTTCGCTGCGCGACGAGCCCCTTCAGGACTACCGTCACGCGTACGCGGGTTCGGTCGCGTCCCTCGGCCTCCACAAGGGTGTGGCACACGTCTACGGCCGTAAGCTCAAAGGCTATCCGGCCTGGCTGATGCACCGCGTGTACCACCTCAGCCGTGTCCCCACCTTCAACAGGAAGGCCCGCGTCCTCGCGGAATGGACCCTATCCGGGCTCTTCAAACGGGAGATCGTCTCTCTCGGCTCGCTGGAACACCCGCGCGCCGAGTTCGAACTCGCCGCGGGAAGCGAACGACCCAAGGACACATGAGGTCATCGACGTCACCGTCCCCGGGGCGGTACGGAACGGCAGCGTACGTCCGACGACGGCCGGGCACGGTCGGCGTCAACGACCCGAGTACGACCCGAACACGGCCGACGCCCCTCTCCGTGCGCCCGGCCACACCGGACGTGTGACCATAGGTGGGTTCACATCTGCACAGAGTGATCCGACCCGCTCGGCGCAACCGGCCCCGACGACCCGCCCGGCCCCGACCAGCCCGGCAAGACGAACAGCAACACGACACCATGAGGCCTGAGAATCCGTGAACTTCACGCGTTGGAGCGCCCGGCTCCCCGGTACACAGCGCCGCGCCGCCGCGCGGACGGACCGCGGTTCCGTGCCCGCGGCCCGTGGTGCGTACGAACAGCGGCCCGACCCGGTGACGGACGTCCCCGTCCTCGAAGAACTCTCCGTAGCCGAGATCCTCGGCGGGCTGCCCGCGCTGGTCGCCCTGGTCTACGGCCCGGAGCACCGGGTCGCCTATGTGAACGACGCGTACGCGGCGGCCTTCGGCCCGCGCCCGTCCGGTGTCACCGCGGCCGAGAGCTGCCCCGAACTGGCCGAGCTGGGACTGCTCCCGCTGCTCGACCAGGTGCTGCGCAGCGGCAAGCCCCGTACGGTCAAGTCCCGCAAGGTCCAGATCGCGGGAGAGGGCTCGTACAGCGTCACCTGCACACCCGTCGACTGCCGGGGCACCGGGGGCGTGCTGGTCTTCGCCGCCGATGTCACCGCCCACGCCGAGGCGGCCGAGCGGCTGCGCACCAGCGAGCGCAGACACCGCAAGACCGCGGTCACCCTCCAGCGCTCGCTCCTCCCGCAGGAGTTGGAGCAGCCGGACGATCTGCGGGTCGCCGCCACCTACCAGCCGGGCGGCGCGGACGCGGCGGTCGGCGGCGACTGGTACGACGTGATCACGCTCGGCGCCGGGCGCACGGCCCTGGTCATCGGCGATGTCATGGGCCGCGGTGTCCGCGCCGCCGCCGTCATGGGCCAGCTCCGTACCGCGGTCCGCGCCTACGCCCGGCTCGACCTGCCGCCGCACGAGGTGCTCCAGCTCCTCGACGGACTCGCCGCCGAGATCGACGCGAGCCAGATCGCCACCTGTGTCTACGCCGTCCACGACCCCAACGAGGGCCGGCTCGTCTACGCCTCCGCCGGTCATCTGCCCATCCTGGTCCGCTCCGAGGACGGCACGGTCCAGCGGGCCGAGGACCCCACGGGCCCGCCGCTCGGCACCGGCGGCTGGCTCCACAGCTCGGGCACCATCCCGCTGCCGCCCGGATCCACCGCCGTTCTCTACACGGACGGTCTGGTCGAACGGCGGGGCGAGGACATCGACGAGGGCGTGGCCTCCCTGGAGCGCGCCCTCGCCGGCGCGCAGGGCTCACCGCAGGTGGTCTGCGACCGGCTGATCCGCTCCCTCGGGGTCACCGCCGAGCACGACGACGACGTCGCGGTGCTCGTCCTCCAGCATCCCTCCCGCACGGGCCCGGACGCGGAGCTGTTCCACAACGCCGCGCTCGACCTGCTCGGCGGCATCGAGGCGGCCCCGCGCGCCCGCGCCTTCGCCACGGGGGTGCTCGCCTCCTGGCGCTTCCCCGTCGAGCTGCGCGATCTGGGTGTGCTCGCCACCAGCGAACTGGTGGCGAACTCCCTCCAGCACGGCACCCCGCCCATGCGCCTCAGACTCCGCCGCACCGACCGGCGGCTGATCATCGAGGTGACGGACGGGGACGAGCATCTGCCGCGCCGCCGAAGAGCGGAACCGGCGGACGAGGCGGGCCGCGGCATCTCGATCATCGCGACGATCGCCTCGTCCTGGGGCTCGCGGCGTACCCCGGGCGGCGGCAAGGCCGTCTGGTGCGAGTTCGCCCTGCCCCACTGACATCCCCACTGCCTTCCTCACTGACATCCCCATCGACATACCGGACCACGGGATGCCGGCGTACGGGAGGACGTACGGGATGACGTACGGGGCGGTGATCAGCCGGCCGGGGCCGGAGCGGGCTCGGCGCTCTCCGGCATGTGCCGGACCACCAGACGCGAGGCCGACCCGAGCGACGGCCGGTCCTGTACGGGAGTGAGCCGCCGGCCCAGCCGCAGCGCCAGCACGCTGATGCCCAGCGAGAACAGCACGAACGTCACGATGTACGGACCGTGCAGCGTGGCCCCCATCGGCCCGCCCACTGCCGGGCCGATCGCCAGCGCGAGCTGCTTGACCAGCGCGAACGCCGAGTTGTACTGCCCGACCATCGACGCGGGCGCCAGATCGGCCACCAGCGGCGCCACGGTCGGCGACAGCATCGCCTCGCCGAGCCCGAACAGCGCGTACGTGGAGATGAACGCGGCCGTCGCCATCGTCCGGCTCCCGTGCCCGAGCCCCGCGAACCCCGCGACGACCCAGGCGAACGTCCAGATCAGCCCGACTGCCGCGATCACCCGGCTGCGCCTGCGCCGCTCGACCAGCCGCAGGACGACGAACTGCGCGACGACGATCACCGCGGTGTTGGCGGCCAGCGCGATCCCCAGCGTCGACGGGTCGATCCCCGCGGCCTCGGTGCCGTACGCGGCGAGCCCCGACTCGAACTGCCCGTAGCACGCGAAGAACAGCACGAACCCCAGCCCGCAGAGCTGGACCATGGCCCGGTGCGCGAGCATCGTGCGCAGCCCGCCGCCCCCGGGACGGGCGTCCTCGGCCGGCGCACCGGCGAGCGCGGCCGGCCGGGGCAGCCGGACCGTCGCGGCGGTGGCCGCCAGGACGAGGAACATCGCGGCCTCGACACCGAACAGCAGCGTGAACGTGCCCGGCCGGCTCTCGTCGACGATCTGCCCGCCGATCAGCCCGCCGACGCCGAGCCCCAGGTTCGCCAGGAAGAACTGGGTGGCGAAGGCCCGGGTCCGTGTCGACGGCGTGGAGCACCACACGATCATCGTGGCCAGCGCGGGCTGCATGACGGCGGTCCCGGCCCCCAGCAGCGCGGCGGACAGGACGGCCGTCGGCACGCTCCACGACAGCCCCATGGCGAACGCCCCCACGGACGCCAGCACCGCGCCCGTCACCAGCACGGGCAGCGGTCCGCGCCGGTCGATCACCCGCCCGGTGAAGGGCAGGACGACCAGCGCGGCCAGGGCGAAGACCGCCAGCACGGCACCGGCCGTACTCGCGCCCAGGTCCCGGACCTGGGCGACATACACATAGAGATACGGAACCGTGAACCCGAGCCCGAACGCGCTCAGCGCGTTCCCTGCCTGGATCCGGCGCATCGCAGCGCCCATCGCCCTGGTCACACTCACCTGCCTCAGAAGATCGAAGACCGAAGCCAGCACTCAGAAGTGAAGACTTCGAAGCTAAAGTTAGAACCTCAACAATACACAGCGAAGGACTTCAATGCCAGCAGAGGGGCGTGGCATACTGCCCCGATGCCAGACACCCCCGAGAAACCCGGCCCGCCGGATCTCCAGGAGCCGAGCCTCGACGAGCAGATCGCGGCCTATCAGCGCGAGTTCCACGACCTCGACCCCCAGGTCGAACAGGTCGTCTCGGCGCTGGGCAGGCTCAACCGCCGTATGAACGTCTCGTACGGACGCCACCTCGCCGAGCTGGGCATCAGCAACGCCGAGTGGGAGGTCCTGAAGACCCTGGTCGTCTCGGGAGCCCCCTACCGGCTGGGCCCCGGCGAACTCGCCAAGCGCCTCGGACTCACCCCGGCCGCCATGACCCACCGCATCGACCGGATGGCCGGCGACGGCCTGGTCACCCGCGACCGCGACGAGAACAACCGGGTCCGGGTCATCGTGGAGCTGACGGACGAGGGCCGTACGAAGTGGCTGGAGGCGATGCGGATGGCCTCCCGGTTCGAGGAGGACCTGCTCCAGGACCTCACCGGAGACGAGCGCCGAGGCCTCGGGGAGATACTGATCCGCCTGCTGCGCCGGGTGGAGCACGCCCAGCCGGACGCCGGCGGCCGGCTGACGGACCTGGGGTAGGCCACAGGGACCCGGGACGCGGGGTGTGGGGACACGGGGGGCGGGGTTCGTTTGACAGGCCCCAGGCCGATCCGTAGGGTTCTTCGAGTTGTCACGGGCCCGGAACGGTTCCATGGCAGCCACTCACGCCGCAGCAGCGGCACCCACACTCAGCACGATCTCCCAGCCGGGATGAATTTCGGCATGCCGCAATTCATTTCGAAGGCCCGATTATGAGCCGTACGGGGAATCCGCTAGTGTTCGGGACGTCGGAACGGCCGAAGGGCCGGGAGGACAGCCCACTCTGACTGGGAATCAGGCCCGAAAGGATCTGGTAGAGTCGGAATCGCCGGAAAGGGAAACGCGAAAGCGAAGAACTGGAAAG
>NZ_JBIASO010000032.1:0-53419 GCF_042890865.1 Streptomyces sp. NPDC002018 | reverse complement strand
ACTTTTGGCACGCTGTTGAGTTCTCAAGGAACGGACGCTTCCTTTGTACTCACCCTCGCGGGCTTTCCTCCGGGCTTCCCTTCGGTCCTGCTGTTCTACTTGTCTTGCTCTTTTTCCGTGTTGCTGTCTTGCGTCTCCGACTCTATCAGTCCTTTTCCCTCTCCTTGACCACCGATTCGCAGGCATGCCGATACGGTGTCCGAAGAATGATCGAGAATTGATAGCCGCCTCCGACCCCCGACTCAAAGTCACGTTGGGGTCAGGCAGGAGTACGACCCTACATGCCGTCGACCGACGCAAGCAAATCGTTTCCGGTCTCCGGCAGGGTCCACCAACCGGATGGTCTCCCTCGGAACCGGCACTTCCTATGACTTACCCTTCTGAACAGCACGTCGTCCCCTCACGGAGGGTGACGGCGGCCCCCGATCTCCGCCCCACTGGGAGGCTCCCCCATGACCACCATCGTGACCGCCCCACTGCCCGGCCGTGCCATCGGACTCACCGCTGTTCCCGACCCGGTGTTCGCCGGCGCGATGGTCGGACCGGGTATGGCCATCGATCCGGTCCGGGAGCCCGGTGAGGCCGTCTCTCCGGTCGAGGGGGTCGTGGTCTCGCTGCATCCCCATGCTTTTGTCGTCGTGGACGCCGAAGGCCGTGGAGTGCTGACGCACCTCGGTATCGACACCGTCCAGCTCAACGGTGAGGGGTTCGAGCTGCTCGTCAACAAGGGGGACAAGGTCACGCGCGGGCAGGGGGTCGTCCGCTGGGACCCGGCCGCCGTCGAGAAGGCCGGGAAGTCGCCGGTCTGCCCCGTGGTGGCGCTCGAAGCCACCGCCGACTCGCTCTCCGACGTCCGTGAGGACGGCGAGGTGGAGACCGGCGACACGCTCTTCGGCTGGCAGTGACGCCGGTGCCGTATGTCAGGGGCGAGCGTCGGGCGCTTGTCGTACTTCCCTCGCGGCGACCGGCTCGCCGCATAACCGGAGACGGGTGAGATGGAGACAACGCTGCGAGGCGTCGGGGTCAGCCACGGAGTGGCGATCGGCGAGGTCAGGCATATGGGGACCGCGGTGCTCGAACCGCCGGCCAAGCAGATCCCGGCGGAGGAGGCGGAGCGGGAGCAGGGCCGTGCCCGTCAGGCCGTCGACGCGGTGGCGGCCGATCTGATCGCGCGCGGCAATCTGGCCGGCGGAGAGGCCCAAGGGGTCCTCGAAGCCCAGGCGATGATGGCCCAGGACCCCGAGCTGATGGCCGATGTGGACCGGCGGATCGCGGTCGGGAGTACGGCCGAGCGCGGGGTGTACGACGCGTTCGCCTCGTACCGCGCGCTCCTCGCCAACGCCGGGGAGTATCTGGCCGGGCGGGTCGCGGACCTGGACGATGTGCGGAACCGTATCGTCGCCCGTCTGCTGGGCGTGCCGATGCCCGGTGTGCCGGACAGCGACGAGCCGTATGTACTGATCGCCCGTGATCTGGCGCCCGCGGACACCGCGCTGCTCGACCCGGCCCTGGTGCTGGGTTTTGTGACCGAGGAGGGCGGGCCGACGAGCCACAGCGCCATTCTGGCGCGTGCCCTCGGGGTGCCGGCCGTGGTCGCGCTGCCAGGTGCCCAGGAGCTGGCCGAGGGCACGGTGATCGCGGTCGACGGCAGCACCGGTGAGATCTTCGTCGAGCCGAGTGCGGAGAAGCGGGCGGAGCTCGAACGGGCCGCCGCCGAGCGCAGGGCCGCGCTGTCCGCCTCCACCGGGCCCGGTGCGACCTCGGACGGTCACACGGTGCCGCTGCTGGCGAACATCGGTGGCCCCTCGGATGTGCCGGCCGCTGTGGAGGCGGGCGCCGAGGGTGTCGGGCTGTTCCGTACCGAGTTCCTCTTCCTGGACGACAGTGAGCGGGCGCCCTCGGAAGAGAAGCAGGTCGAGGCGTACCGCGCGGTGCTCGAAGCGTTCCCCGAGGGCCGGGTGGTCGTACGGGTGCTGGACGCCGGCGCGGACAAGCCGCTGGCGTTCCTCACTCCGGCCGACGAGCCGAACCCGGCGCTCGGGGTACGTGGTCTGCGGAGCCTGCTGGACCATCCGGACGTGCTGCGGACGCAGTTGACCGCGCTGGCGAAGGCCGCCCAGGGGCTTCCGGTGCATCTGGAGGTCATGGCGCCGATGGTGGCGGACCGTACGGACGCGAAGGCGTTCGCGGACGCCTGCCGTGAGGCCGGGCTGCACGCGAAGTTCGGTGCCATGGTGGAGATTCCGTCGGCCGCTCTGCGGGCGCGTTCCATCCTCCAGGAGGTCGAGTTCCTTTCACTGGGGACCAACGATCTGGCGCAGTACACCTTCGCGGCGGACCGGCAGGTGGGCGCGGTGTCGCGGTTGCAGGATCCCTGGCAGCCCGCGCTGCTGGACCTGGTGGCGCTGTCGGCGGAGGGTGCCAGGGCCGAGGGCAAGAGCTGTGGGGTGTGTGGTGAGGCGGCCTCCGATCCGCTGCTCGCGTGTGTGCTCACCGGTCTCGGTGTGACCTCGCTGTCGATGGGTGCGGCGTCGATTCCGTATGTACGGTCGGCGCTCGCGAAGCACACGCTGGCGCAGTGTGAGCGTGCCGCTTCCGCGGCGCGCGCCGCGGACACCGCCGAGGGGGCCAGGAAGGCCGCGCAGGCGGTGCTGTCCGGCGAGTGACCTGGGCGGTCCGACGCCGGTGACGGTCCGACGAAGGGGCTTCCCGCCGTGCGTGCGGCGGGAAGCCCCTTCCGCCTTCAGTGATGGGTGCCGGTGTCGTCGAGATGGAGGGCGAAGCCCGCGCGGTACTCCACGCCGGATTCCGGGGAGAGCGGCTCTCCGGTGTCCGCGTCGGTGCAGTACGCGTTGAAGACCTCGGCCTCGGTGAGCGGGACGGGTTCGCCGCGGTCCAGACGCCAGCCGTGCAGCCGGTCGGGGAGGTCCGGTCCCGTGGTGCGCAGGACGATTCCGCCGGGGCTCTCCAGGGCGATGCCCAGGGCCAGGACACTGACGAACTCGGCTCCTTCGGAGGAGCCGAGCAGGGCGGGTGCTCCTTCGGGCCGGTCGGTGTGCAGGACGGCCAGGAGCTGTTCGCCGGCGGCGGGGACGCTGCACACGAGATGGTGGGCGCCGGGTCCCGCCGCGTCCAGCAGCCTCAGCAGGATGTGGGAGGCGCGGTCGAAGGCCGCGCCTCCGATGTCCTGTCCGCACTCGGCGCACTCCCCCAGATCGCCGAGGACCGCCGTCGCGTACTCCCAGGTCGCCCTGCGGACGGCGGTGCTGATGAGCAGGGGCACGAGACGGTCGACGGGCTGTCCCGTATGGGCGAGGGCGGCTCCGCTCGCGGGGATCGTGGCGGTGAAGCGGTTGCGGGCGGCAACGGAGTCCGGGTCGAGTCCCCTCTCCGCGCAGTACTCCGCGAACTCCTCGGGGTCGAAGAGGCCGACGGTGGTGTGCACGCCCCGGGACGCCAGGGAGGTGAGCAGCCCGTCGATCTGCCGCAGATAGGCGGCGTGGTCGTCGAAGGTGAAGGTGCGGTAGCGCCGCATCGCGGTGAAGTCCTGTTCGTCGGCGAGCAACCCGACGGTGCTGGGGATCTCCCGGCGCAGTCTGCGCCGGGTCCTCCTGGCCGTCCCCCTCGGTCCTGGCCCGCCGGACCCGGACCTCTTCGGGCTGTCGGGCCGCGGCTGTCCGGTCCGGGGCCGTTCGGTCCGTCGGTGGCGTTCGGTGTGCGTCATGTCTCCCCCTGAGCGCTGTCGATCACTGTTCACTCACCGTAACCGGGGGGTCGGACAATGGTGCTCCGCCGCGGGCCGGCGCCGGTGGTGGGCCGGCGCCGGGGAGCGGCCGTCAGGAGCGGGTGCGGGCCAGTTCCTCGTAGAAGCGCAGCAGTTCGAGGTTGTCGACGGAGCCCGCGTTGACGGCCTTGTCCAGCGCCGTGCCCTGGAGGAGGCGTTTGACGGGGACCTCGATGCGCTTGCCGGTCAGGGTGTGCGGAATACCGGGGACTTCGATGATCTCGTCGGGGACATGACGGGGGGAGAGCCGCTCACGGATGGTCTGCTTGACCTGTGCGCGGAGTGTGTCGTCGAGGACGGCGCCGGGGGCGAGATGGACGAAGAGCGGCATCCAGTAGCCGCCGTCCGGCTCCTCCAGGCCGATGACGAGGGATTCGCGGATCTCGGGGAGGCGTTCGACGGCTTCGTAGATGTCGGCGGAGCCCATCCGGACTCCCTGGCGGTTCAGCGTGGAGTCGGAGCGGCCGTGGATGACGACCGAGCCGTGGCCGGTGAGGGTGATCCAGTCGCCGTGGCGCCAGACGCCGGGGAACATCTCGAAGTAGCTGTCGCGGTAGCGGCTGCCGTCGGGGTCGTTCCAGAAGCGCACCGGCATGGACGGCAGCGGGTTGGTGACGACCAGTTCGCCGACCTCGCCGACGAGTGGCTTGCCCTGGGGGTCCCATGCCTGGAGGTCGGTGCCCAGACAGGGGGCCTGGAGTTCACCGATCCGGACGGGCAGGGTGGGTACGGCTCCGGCGAAGCAACTGCACACGTCGGTGCCGCCGCTGACGGAGGCGATCCAGAGGTCCTCGGCGACATCGTCGTGGAGCCAGCGGAAGCCGTCGGGCGGCAGTGGCGAGCCGGTGGTGGCGACGCACTTCACCCGGGAGAGGTCGTGGTCGCGGCCGGGGTGCGCCTCCGCCTTGCGGCAGGCCATGACATACGCGGCGGAGGTGCCGAAGACCGTGGTGCCGGTGCGCTCGGCGACGGCCCACTGCGCGTCGACGGCGGGATGGCCGGGGCTGCCGTCGTACAGCACGATCGTGGTGCCGGTGAGCAGCCCCGAGACCAGGAAGTTCCACATCATCCAGCCGGTGGAGGTGTACCAGAAGAAGCGGTCCTCGGGGCCGAGGTCGAAGTGGAGGCCGATCTGTTTGAAGTGCTCCAGCAGGATGCCGCCCTGGGACTGCACGATCGCCTTGGGCAGGCCCGTGGTGCCGGAGGAGTAGAGGACCCACAGCGGGTGGTCGAAGGGGACCTGTTCGAAGACGGGGCCGGGGCCGCCGGGCGGTGTGGCGGCCGCGGTGAGGGCCGACCATTCGAGGGCGCCTTCGGGGGCCGGGGTGCCGAGCAGCGGCACATGGACGACGGCGCGCAGGGTGGGCAGCTCCCGGCGGAGTTCGGCGACCGTCCCGGTGCGGTCGTGTTCCTTGCCGCCGTAGCGGTAGCCGTCGACGGTGAACAGGACGACGGGTTCGACCTGCTGGAAGCGGTCCAGGACACTGCGCGCGCCGAAGTCGGGGGCGCAGGAGGTCCAGACCCCGCCGACGGCGGCGGTGGCGAGGAGGGCGACGGCGGCCTGCGGGATGTTGGGGAGATAGCCGCTGACGCGGTCACCGGGGCGTACGCCGAGGGCGCGCAGTTCGGTGGCGAGGGAGAGCACCTGGCGCTGGAGCTCGGCCCAGCTCATCGAGATCTGTTCGTGTGTCTCGTCCAGATACAGGATGGCCGGCTCATGGGCGCGGGCCGGATCCTCGGCGGTGCGCAGTGCGTGTTCGGCGTAGTTGAGGGTGGAGCCGGGGAACCACTGGGCGCCCGGCATGGTGCGGTCGCCCAGGACCTGGGTGTACGGGGTGGAGAAGCGTACGTCGAACCAGTCGGCGACGGCCCTCCAGAAGGTGTCGAGCTCCTCGACGGACCAGCGGTGCAGCGCCGCGTAGCCGCCCTCGGCCGGGGCTCCGTACCGCTCGGCCGCCCAGGCCTGGAAGCGGGTGACGCGTGCCGCGGCGATACGGCCGGGATCCGGCTGCCAGAGGGGGGCAGGGCTTGCTGCTGCGGTCATGGGGCGGCTCCCGGCGGGCTCGGCGCCGGTGTACGGCGCTGGTGTACTCGTCGCTCGTGCTGGTCGCTTCGTGCTCGACGCTGATCTGCTCGACGCTGGTGTGCGTCGGTCGCCGCGCACGGGCGGGGGTGTGCGCGTGACACGACTGACACGGACGATGCCATGTGATCGTCCTACACACCAGGTCTCACCACCCATGGTCGTCAGGGCGGATATGTGCTCTGACCACGGGTGAACGGAAGCTGAACGATGCCCCACACGTCTGGACCGGGTGGCAGGCTGATCATCATGGACGGTCGTGAACTGGTGCGTTCGATGAAAGTGGTCGGTTCGGTGCAGGGGCTGCGCGCCGTGCGGTCGGCGTGGCGCCAACGGCGTACGGATGCCAGGGAGCTGGTACCGCGCGGCGCGGAGCGGGCCCGGGTGCCGGGGCCGGTCAGTGGCGCGGAGCCGCTGCCCGGCGGTGGCACCGTACGGTTCGCGCGCGCGGAGCTGCATGTGTGCGTCACGGTGGGCGGAGCCGTGTTCTGGGGATGGGACGGCGCCGAGCCGCTGCCCTCGTACGCGCTCGCCGGGACTCCTCCGGAGCCGGACACCCGGGCCGCGCTGGAGCCGGACACGGACGGCGGCTGGCGGGTGGTGTCGGAGCGGGTGACGGTGGCGGTCTCACGCCACGGAGGTGTGGAGGTCCGTACACCGGGCGGTGTGGTGCTGCGCCGGGAGCTGCCGCCGCGCTGGTGGGAACCGGTCGCGGGCGGTCCGGCGCGCTGGGTGCAGCGGAGCGAGGTGGCGGCGGACGCGCGGTTCTTCGGACTGGGCGGGCGGGCGTCGGGGCCCCGGCTGCGGAACGGTACGTACCGGCTGTGGAACACCGATCCCGGCGGCCGCTTCGGTCCCGGGGACGATCCGCTGTATGTGACGATGCCGGTCCAGCTCGTGGTGGCCGACGGCGGCACGCATCTCGCCTTCCACGACAACTCCTGGGACGGCCGGGTCACCCTCCGGGAGGGCGAGGAGGGCGCGGGCTCGGGTCATGACCGGCCCGGCACGAGCGAGCTGCGCATGGACGGCGGGCCGCTGCGCTGCTGGGTGGTGACGGGGACGCCCGCGCGGGTGCTGCACGGCTGGACGGCGCTGACCGGAGCGCCCGTTCCCCCGCCGTCCTGGGCGCTCGGGCCGCAGCACGCCCGCTGGGGTTTCGGCAGTGAGCGGGAGGTCCGGCGGATCGTCGCGGGCTACCGGACGCGTGGTCTGCCGCTCTCCGCGCTCCATCTCGACATCGATCACTACGACGCGCATCAGGTCTTCACCGTCGACCGTGGGCGCTTCCCCGATCTGCCGGGGCTGGCGGAGGAGCTGCGCGCGGACGGGGTGCGGCTGGTGTCGATCGTCGATCCCGCCGTGAAGGCGGAACGCGGCAACGCGGTGTACGACAGCGGTTCCGCGGCCGGGGCGTTCGTACGGGACGCGCGGGGACGGGATGTCCAGGGGGTCGTGTGGCCCGGCGAGTGCGTCTATCCGGACTTCACGGATCCGGAGGTGCGTGACTGGTGGGGCGGCCTCTACGAGGAGCGGCTGGCGCAGGGCTTCGCCGGGGTGTGGCACGACATGAACGAGCCGGTGTCGTTCGCCCCGTTCGGCGACACGACGCTGCCGCGTTCGGCCAGGCACCAGTTGGAGGGCCGGGGCGGGGACCACCGTGAGGCCCACAACGTCTACGGACTCACCATGGCACAGGCCGGTTTCGAGGGGCTGCGCCGACTGCGTCCGGACGAGCGGCCCTTCCTGTTCTCGCGTTCCGGCTGGGCCGGTATGCAGCGGTACGGGGGCACCTGGTCCGGCGATGTGTCGACGGGCTGGCCGGGGCTGCGGGCCTCGCTCTCGCTGGTGCTGGGGCTCGGGCTGTGCGGGGTGCCGTACTCGGGTCCCGATGTGGGCGGTTTCGACGGCAGTCCCTCGCCCGAGCTGTTTCTGCGCTGGTTCCAGCTCGGGGCGTATCTGCCGCTGTTCCGTACGCACGCGGCGATCGACGCGGGGCGCAGGGAGCCGTGGGAGTTCGGCCCCGAGGTGCTGGAACACGCGCGGGCCGCGCTGGTCGAGCGGGAGCGCCTGCGGCCGTACTTCGTGACGCTCGCCCAGCTCGCCCGGCTCACCGGGGCGCCGTACGCGCGACCGCTGTGGTGGGGCGCCCCTGAGGACCGGGCGCTGCGCGACTGCGAGGACGCGTTCCTGCTCGGGGACTCGCTGCTGGTCGCGCCGGTGCTGGAGCGCGGTACGGACCGGCGGGCGGTGCGGCTGCCGCGCGGGCGGTGGTACGACACGGCCACGGAGCAGGCGTACGACGGCCCCGGCCAGGTGCTGCTGGACGCGCCGCGCTCCCGTATCCCGGTACTGGCGCGGGCGGGCGCGGTGATTCCCATACGGGGAGCGGACGGCGGTCCGGAGCTGGAGGTGTGGGCCCCCGCGGCGGGTCGTTCGGGCGGCGGTCTGGTGGTGCGGGACCCGGGCGACGGCTGGGGGCGGGCGGAGGTGGAGCGGTACTCCTCGCGTGTGGTGGACGGCCGGGTCCGGGTGACGCGTGTGACGGGGCAGGGGCCGGTGGAGCCGGAGTGGCCGGTACGGGTCCGGGGGCGGTGAGACCGGACAGCGGGGGCGCGGGCGCGGAGGGGTACGGCAGGGCGGGGCGCGGTCACCGCGCGGCAGGTCACGGTCCTGGTCGCGGCAGGGCGGGGTCATGGCCACGGCGGGGCGGGGTCGGCGTCGCGACGGAAGCGCCCTGCGCGGCGGCCGTGCGGCTCGCTCCGCCCGTCCCCCCGTGTCAGGCGCCCGTGTCAGGCGCCCGGCGCGGTGGCGTAGCGGCCGGCGAACCAGGACCGTACGGCCTCGGTGTGCAGCGGGAACGCCAGCCGCGCCGGGGCCCGCAGAACATGCCAGCCCGAGGTCTCGTCCGTGGGTACCGAGGGCGGCAGTCGATCGGCCCGCCGCTCCGGGAGCAGTCCGAAGAGCAGCAGATGACCGCCGGGCGAGCTGAGCGCGTCGGCCAGCCGTACGTCCGCGCCGTCCGCCTCGATCCCGGTCTCCTCGCGCAACTCCCGTACGACCGCGTCCCGCCAGTCCTCCGCGTGGTCGACGAAGCCGCCGGGAAGGGCGACACCTCCGTACGCGGGCTCGATGGTGCGGGTGATGACGACCAGTCCGCCGCCCCGTCCGTCCGTCACCGGCAGCAGCGCCACGGCGACGGGCAGCGGATTGCGGTAGGCGGTGGCGCCGCAGGCCGCGCAGGTACGGGGCCAGCCGGCGTCCGCCGGATACGGCGTACCGCAGCTTCCGCAGTGGGAGTTCGGCACGGGTCTGTTCGCCGGCTCCGGCACGCTCTCGGGGCCGGGCACGTTCTCGGGCTGGGACGCGTTCTGGGGCTCGGACACGCGCGGACTGTATCCGATCACCCTTCCCCGGAGTCCCCGGAACTGATAGACGAAGGTGCTCATGACCAGACTTGAGTCCGTGCTCCGCGTCCTGGCCGCCTCGGCCGCCGCCGCGCTGTTCGCCGTCACCGGCCCCGCGCCCACCGCCCAGGCCGCGCCGGAACGGTCCGTACCCGCACCGTCCGTAGCCGTTCCGCCCACGCCGGGGCCCTTCACCTCGGGGCCCTTCACCTCGGAGCCCTCCACCACGGAGCCCCTCGCCTCGGAGCCCTCCACCACGGAGCCCCTCGCCTCGGAGCCCTCCGCGCCGGAGGAATTCGTGGCCCTGCGTACTGTCGCACCGACGATCATCCAGGAGATGCGCTACCTCACTCCGCACACCTTCCTGGGCGAGCCCGTGGACGGCTACCGGCAGCCGGTCTGCATCGTCACCCGCTCCACCGCGGAGGCGCTGCGCCAGGCGCAGCTCCACCTGGTGCGCCAGGGGTACTCCCTGAAGGTGTACGACTGTTACCGGCCGCAGCGGGCCGTCGACCACTTCGTACGGTGGGCGCGGGATCTCCAGGACGAGCGGATGAAGGCGGAGTTCTATCCGCGCGTCGACAAGTCGCGCCTGTTCGCGGACGGTTACATCGCGGAGAAGTCCGGGCACAGCAGGGGCAGCACGGTGGATCTCACCCTGGTGAAGCTGCCGGCCCTGCCCACCCGGCCGTACATACCGGGCGAGAGGCTGGCCCCCTGCTACGGCCCGCGGGCCGAGCGGTTCCCCGACAACTCGGTGGACATGGGCACCGGTTTCGACTGCTTCGACACCCTCAGCCACACCGACGACCCCCGGATCCAGGGCGAGCAGCGCGCGAACCGGCAGTTCCTGAAGACAACGCTGGCCGCGGTCGGATTCACCAATCTCCCCGAGGAGTGGTGGCACTTCACCCACAAGCCGGAGACGTTCCCGGACACCTACTTCGACTTCCCGGTGGCGTGGCCCTCCGTCCTGCGGAACTGACGGCGGGAAGGGAGGGCGACGGACGGCCGGGACCACCCCCGTGGGCTCCGGTCGCCCGTCCGCACGAGGGACGCGCGAGACCCGTATCCGGTTGTGCCGTCAGCGGTTACGGTGCCTTCATGGCGCAGCAGGAGTTTGATTCGTACGAGGAATTCTGGCCCTACTACGTCGCCATGCACTCCAGGGCGGCGACCCGCTGGGTCCATCTGACCGGCACGCTCACCGGACTCGCGGTCAGTGCCTACGGCCTGGCGCGCGGGCGGAAGCGGTATGCGGCGGCGCTGCCGCTGATCGGGTACGGAACGGCCTGGCCCGCGCATTTCCTGATCGAGAAGAACAATCCCGCCACCTTCGGGCATCCGGCGTGGTCGCTCCGCGGTGATGCGCGGATGATCCGGATGATGCTGGCGGGCCGGGACGGGGAGCTGGCGGAGATCGCGGAGAAGTGGCTCGCCGAGCACCGCTGAGCCACGCCCGGGACGCGGTCCGGCACCGCTCGGCCACGTCGCTCGGCCACGCCGGGCCCGAGCGCGGTTCCGTACGCACGGGACCCGGCGGGCCGGCGTGCGGGGCGCCTCCGCGCGCGACGGAACTTTACGTTCCGGACGTCCGTGTCAAGACCGTCCCTGAACAGGGTGTGCTGTCCATGACCTTGACGCTCCCTCACGAGCCGGTGAAAACTTCCTCTTCGCCGTCAGCGCCGCAGGTCGGCGCGCTCAGCACGCTCGTCACGGAGATCCGGGGCCGACGGGTCCCGGGCCAGGTCTAGGAGCCGCCTTGAGCAATGGGGACATATTCGTCGGTGAGTTCATCGGTACGGCCATACTCATCCTTTTCGGCGCGGGGGTCTGCGCCGCGGTCACGCTGCACCACTCCAAGGCGAAGGCGGCCGGCTGGGTGGTGATCGCCTTCGGCTGGGGCTTCGGCGTACTGGCGGGCGCGTACACCTCCGCACCGCTGTCGGGAGGCCATCTCAATCCGGCGGTGACCGTCGGTATCGCGGTCGACACGGGCGAGTGGGGCAAGGTCCCGCTCTATGTCCTCGGGCAGATGACGGGCGCGATCCTCGGCGCGGTGCTGTGCTGGCTGACGTACTACGCGCAGTTCCGGGCCAACGCCGACGCCGCGCTGGCACAGCCGACGCTCGGGATCTTCTCGACGGCGCCGGAGGTCCGCAGCCCGGTGGCCAACGTGGTCACCGAGGTGATCGCCACGACCGCGCTGGTCCTGCCGATCCTGGCCTTCGGGAGGAACGCGGGCATCGGTATCGGTGAACTCCCCGGCGACGCCGGTGTGTACGGCTCCGGGATCTCCGTCCTGCTGGTCTCGCTGCTGGTCGTCGGCATCGGCCTGTCGCTCGGCGGACCCACCGGCTACGCCATCAACCCGGCCCGCGATCTGGGCCCGCGGATCGCGCACGCGCTGCTGCCGATACCCAACAAGGGCGGTTCGGACTGGGGTTACGCGTGGGTCCCGGTGGCCGGGCCGCTGATCGGCGGGGTTCTCGCCGGAGTCGTCTTCAACGTGGCGTTCTGACGCCGCTCCGCACGCGCCGCTCCGACAACTGCACCGCACCACGCCACTTCACCCGTGCCGCTTTCCGACCCACCGATCAAGGGGACGTCATGACGGAGAAGTTCGTCGCCGCCATCGATCAGGGCACCACGTCGAGCCGCTGCATCATCTTCAGCCACGACGGGGCGATCGTCGCCGTCGACCAGCGTGAGCACCGGCAGATCTTCCCCAAACCCGGCTGGGTGGAGCACGATGCCGCCGAGATCTGGTCCACGGTGCAGGCCGTGGTGGCCGGGGCCCTGGACCGGGCGGGGCTGCGGGCCGATCAGCTCAGCGCGCTGGGGATCACCAATCAGCGGGAGACCACCGTCCTGTGGGACCGGGCGACCGGTGAACCCGTGCACAACGCGATCGTCTGGCAGGACACCCGTACCTCCGCGCTCTGCCGTGAACTTGGCGGCGAGGACGGCCAGGACCGGTTCCGTGACACCACCGGGCTGCCGCTGGCGAGCTACTTCTCCGGTCCCAAGGCGGCCTGGCTGCTCGACCATGTGCCGGGGCTGCGGGAGCGGGCCGAGCGCGGCGAGATCGCCTTCGGGACGATGGACTCCTGGCTGATCTGGAATCTCACGGGCGGCACGGACGGCGGGGTGCATGTCACCGATGTCACGAACGCGTCCCGCACCCTGCTGATGAATCTGGAGACCCTCCAGTGGGACCCCTCCATCCTCGCGGCGATGCGGGTGCCCGAGGCCGTTCTGCCGGAAATCCGGTCCTCGGCCGAGGTGTACGGGACGGCTGTGGGCCTGCTCGCCGGGGTGCCGGTGGCGTCCGCGCTCGGCGACCAGCAGGCCGCGGTCTTCGGCCAGGCCTGCTACGACACGGGTACCGCGAAGAACACCTACGGGACGGGCAGCTTCCTGCTGCTCAACACGGGCGAGCGGCCCGTACCGTCGAAGAGCGGACTGATCACGACGCTCGGCTACAAGATCGGTTCGGAGGCGCCCGTCTACTGTCTGGAGGGGTCGATCGCCATCACCGGAGCCCTGGTCCAGTGGTTCCGTGACCAGCTCGGCCTCATCGACAGCGCGGGGGAGATCGAGTCGCTCGCCGCGAGCGTGGACGACAACGGCGGGGCGTATGTCGTACCGGCCTTCTCCGGGCTGTTCGCACCGTACTGGCGCTCCGACGCGCGCGGGGTGATCACCGGTCTGACCGGCTATGTCACCAAGGCGCATCTGGCCCGCGCGGTGCTGGAGGCGACGAGCTGGCAGACGCGTGAGGTGGTCGACGCGATGTACCAGGACTCGGGCGTACGGATCACCACCCTGAAGGTGGACGGCGGGATGACCGCCAACAATCTGCTGATGCAGCATCAGGCGGATGTGCTGGGGGTGCCGGTGATCCGGCCGAAGGTCTCGGAGACGACCTGTCTGGGCGCGGCGTACGCGGCGGGGCTCGCCACCGGTGTCTGGTCGGATCTGGACGAGCTGAAGACGCACTGGCGGCGTGACGCGCAGTGGTCGCCCCGGATGGAGCCGGAGGTGCGCGAGCGTGAGTACGGCAACTGGCGCAAGGCGGTGGAGCGCAGCTTCGGCTGGCAGGAGGAGGACAGCCGGTAGAGTCATCCGGGAGGACGGCTGGCGGTCCGCCGGGCGGGTGTCCCGTACGGCCCGTACCCCGCTCCGGGGGTACGGGCCGTTCCCTCACGGGTCACGGGCTACGGGTCACGGGCTACGGGTGGGGTACGGCCGGCCCCGGGCCCGGTACTGGTCCGGTCAGGTGCCGGCGGCGTGCGCGCGTTGCAGCGCCGCGCGGGTCATGGCGTGCTCGACGACCGTGACCAGGACCTCCTTGACGGATTCCCGCTCACGCGCGTCGCACATCACCAGCGGGACCTCGGGATCCAGGTCGAGCGCCGCCCGTACGGTCTCGGCCGGGAACCGGCCCGCGCCCTCGAAGCAGTTGACGGCGACGGTGAACGGGATGTCACGCCGCTCGAAGTAGTCGACCGCCGCGAAGGAGTCCGCGAGACGCCGGGTGTCGGCCAGGACGACCGCGCCGAGGGCGCCCTGGGCCAGCTCGTCCCAGAGGAACCAGAAACGGTCCTGGCCCGGGGTGCCGAAGACGTACAGCACCAGATCCTCGCGGAGGGTGATCCGGCCGAAGTCCATGGCGACCGTGGTGGTCGTCTTGCCCTCGACCCCGTCGACATCGTCGACGGGCCGGCCCGCCTCGCTCAGCATCTCCTCGGTACGGAGCGGCCGGATCTCGCTGACCGCTCCCACCAGCGTGGTCTTGCCCACGCCGAAACCGCCCGCGACCAGAATCTTCAGCGTCACCGGATCGACCGGACGCTGCCCGTGGCTAGAGCGCCCGAAGACCATTGATCACCTCGCGGAGAATGTTCACGTCCGGCAGCTCGGCCGGCGGAACGGGACGGGTTACATGCACGATCTCGCTCTCGACGAGATCGCCGACCAGCACCCTGACCACCCCGACGGGGAGGTCGAGGCTCGCCGAGAGTTCGGCGATCGACTGGGGCATGGCGAGGCAGCGTTCCACGATCTCCACGTGTTCCGGGGAGAGCGTCTGGTCCCGGGTGGGATCCTCGGCCGCCGGTTCGGGGACGACGATCGCGATCAGGTCGAGCCGGTGGCGCGTCGCGCTGCTGGTGCGGCCACGCGTCATCGCGTACGGGCGTACCACCGGTCCGGCCTCGCCGTCGAACCAGTGCTGCGGATCCTGACCTTCGTCACTCATCCCAGCCCACTCACCCTCCGGCGGGCAGACCGGTCCGGGGCGCCGTGCCGAGATGGACGCCCACCCTCTTGACCATCAGCGTCATCTCGTAGGCGACCTGGCCGACGTCGGAGTCCGCGTCGGAGAGCACGGCCAGACAGCTCCCGTCGCCCGCGGCGGTGACGAAGAGGAACGCGTCGTCCAGTTCCACGACGGTCTGCCGGACCGAGCCCGCCTCGAAGTGCCGGCCCACGCCCTTGGCGAGACTGTGGAACCCGGAGGCGACGGCGGCGAGATGCTCACCGTCCTCACGGGTGAGGTCCTTGGACGTACCGGTGGCAAGGCCGTCGCCGGAGAGGACCACGGCCTTGCGGATGCTGGCGACCCGCTCGACGAGTTCGTCGAGCAGCCAGTTCAGCTCCCCCGAGGCGTCGGGATCGATGGAGTTGCGTGCTGCGGCGTTCGGTGCGGTCATCGACCGTCCCCCTCCGATGTGGTTCCTTGTGTATCGCCGGGGCCGGTGGAGTCCTCGGCATCGTTCTGCCGACGACCGCGCTGCCAGCCCCGTTGGAGCGAAGCCATACGGCTGCGTACTTCGTCCGCGTCCCGCTCGGTGTCGTGGAGCGCGGCCGAGGCCTGGGAAGGGGTGCGGTCCGGGGTGATGTCCCGCAACTGGGGGGCGAGGCTGGCCTGCCTGATCCGGCGGGGCAGCCCGTCCAGCAGTAGCGGTGCCCCGTCGGACGGCGGCCGGGTGTCCGGACCCGACGGCTGTGCCGGTACGCCGGACCAGCTACGGCCCGTTCCGCCGACGCCCTGTTCCCGGACGGGCTGGACACGGTCCGGTTCGTCCACGCGCCGGCCGCGGTCCGCGACCAGGGTCGGGGGTTTGCGGCGGGGCAGACCGACCGGGCCGCCGGAGCGCCGGCCGGAGTCGCCGGCCTGCTGGTGCTGTTCGTGGAGACCGCGCTCCGGGGAGACACGTCCGTCCCGCCGGTCGCGGAAGTCGCGGCCGCCGTCCCGTGTGTCCCGTACGTCCCGTCCCTCGCGCGCGTCGCGCGGAGCGCGGGCCTCCCGCATGTCGCGTGTGTCGCGCAGGTCACGGGCATCGCGCAGCTCGCGGGCGTCGTTGCCGGAGTCGCGCAGACGCTCACGGGCGCGGAAGAGCCCTCCGCGCTCGCTCCCGGTGTCCTCCGGATCGGCGATGCGGTCACCTCCGCCGAGTATGCCGTCGCCGCCGAGCACCGGTCCGCTCCCGACTCCCAGGGTGCCGACCGGGGCTTCCAGTTCGACCGGGCCGTCGAGCACGGACGGGCCGCCGCCGCGACCGGTGGGGACCTGTGCCAGCGCGGTGCGCCGGCCGCCGCCCTCGGCGCGGTGGCGTCCGCCGCCCGTGGCCCTCTTGCGGTCGAGGCGGAAGCCGGTGCCCTCGGTCTCGGGGGCGTCGGTCAGCAGCGCGACGGGCAGGAAGACGACCGCGGTGGTGCCGCCGTACGGGGAGGGCTGGAGCGAGACACGGACGTTCTGCCGCTGGGCGAGGCGGCTGACCACGAAGAGGCCGAGCCGGTCGGTGTCGGACAGTTCGAACTCGGGGGTCTCCGCGAGCCGCAGATTCGCGTCGAGCAGCACTTCGGGTGCCATGCCGAGACCGCGGTCGTGGATCTCCAGGGTGAAACCGTTGGCGACCCGCTCGCCGTGGACCTGGACCGCGGTGTGCGGCGGCGAGAACACCGTGGCGTTCTCCAGGAGTTCGGCGATGAGATGGGTGAGGTCGGCGACGGCGGGGCCGCCGACGCCGATCCGGGGCAGCCGGCGGACCTCGATGCGCTCGTAGTCCTCGACCTCGGCGACGGCGGCGCGCACCACGTCCATGAGCTGTACGGGCTTGCGCCACTGCCGGGAGGGCGCCGCTCCGGAGAGGATCACCAGGCCTTCGGCGTGCCGGCGCATACGGGTGGTGAGGTGGTCGAGCCGGAAGAGGTCGGCCAGCTCCTCGGTGTCCTCCGTACGGCGCTCCATGGTGTCCAGGAGCGTGAGCTGACGGTGGAGCAGGACCTGATTGCGGCGGGCGAGGTTGACGAACACCTCGGAGACACCACGGCGGAGGTCGGCCTGCTTCACGGCGGCCTCGACGGCGGCGCGCTGGAGGGTGTTGAGCGCCTGGCCGACCTGGCCGACCTCGTCACGCTCGTAGTCGAGCCGCGGTGCCTCGGTCTCCACGTCGACCTGTTCGCCCGCGGCGAGCCTGCGCATGACGCTGGGGAGCCTGACGCCGGAGACCTCGTGGGCCTCCTTGCGGAGCTGGGTCAGGTCACGAATCAGGTCGCGGCCGACGCGTACGGACACGATCACGGAGACGAGGAGCGCGACGAAGCCCACCGCGGCGGCGACCATGAGCCGGATGAACACCTCGTCGCGCACGGGGTCGATATGAGCCTGGTAGAGGGCGTGGGCCTGGGCGCTCTCGCTGGTCAGGTCCTCCAGGACCGGGGCGGTCATCTTCTGCCAGCGCGCGATGTCCACGGTGTCAGGACCCTCGACGGGGCCGGCCGCGATGAGGTCGTCCTCCGTCTGGCGCAGCGCGAGCGTGGCGGGGGTACGCCAGTACTGTTCGAGCGTCACCCGGTCCGTGAGGGGCAGGTCGGCGAGGTTGGTCTGATACAGGACGGTGCGGTTCGCGACCAGATCGGTGAGCGCCCGGACGTCCTGGGCGGTGAACCTGCGCGCGATCAGCGCGGAGGCGACCACGGCGTCCTCGCGGGAGAGCATCTCCTTGGCACGGCCGAGACCGACCAGCGCGCGGCCCCAGTTGTCCCCGTCCACGTCCTCGTGGCCGTACAGGGACGCCAGGAAGTTGTGGCTCGGGTCGACGAGCTGGTTGTAGAAGTCCAGCGCCTTCTCACGGGTGACGGTGCTCTCGTCCACGGAGCGGCGCATCAGGCCGAGACCTTCGAGGGATCCGGTGAACGCGTTGAACCGCTCACGCGTAATGGAGTCCATACGGTCGAGAACCGTGGCAGTGGCGTTTCTCCTGACGAGCGCCACGGCCTGGTCGGTGTCGGCGCGGCGGCTTCGCAGTTCGGTCAGCGAGTCCGCGGCGCGTGGGTCGGAGAGATAGACGAGTGTCTGCCGGCGCTCGCTCTGGAGGACGAGGACGGCGTCCTCCACCGGGTGGCCGACCTTCTTGATGACATGGCCGACATCGAGGAGCTGATTGGCCTGGCCGCCGGTGAGGACGGTGACGAAGGCCCACATGACGGTGAGCGCGACGAGCGGCACGAGCAGCAGCGCCACGATCTTCCGGCGGATGGATTTCCCGCGAAAGCGCATGGCCTCCCCCAGCTCGATCCCCGCCCGGTGCGGGAGATACTCCGTCAGCAAACGGCGCGAGCCTACTACTGTCACACCGGCAACTCGAAGACACATCCGGATGATTTTCGGCCGCTCCCCGATGCCTTGATCATGAGTTGTCCCGGTATTCGGCGAGATGACTTCGGCCGTGGCGAGACCGGCGGAGAGCCGGGGAGACAAGTACCGGCCGAGCCGGTTGGCTTGAACCATTCGGTCGGCGGGTTGACGGGAATCTTCACGCGCCGCCATTCGTCCTAGTGTGCGGGGATCAGGGGGAAGTGGAGAGCACTGCGGGCGGTTCGTGTATCACATTCGGTTCCATGGCCGGCGTGAAGCGCGACGAGGCGGGCAGTCACCCTTGAGTCGGACAGTGGACAGTGGGTGGGGAGTGACGTCCATGGAGACGGATGAGCGGCGTGACGCGACGTCGGCGGGTGGGGTCGCGGAGGTGTCCCGGGGGCTCTGGGTCGAGGAGCCGGCGGTGCGCTACCGCATGCCGGATCCGGTCAGGACGGCGGCCGTCCGGGCGGTGATCATAGCGGCGGTGACACTGATTCAGGCCATGGTCGCCTTCCTCAGCACCCTCGCGGGGTCCTGGCTGGCGTTTCCGATGGTCCTGAGCAGTGTGGCCTCCACGGTGGTGGCGACCTGGGGCGTGCTGGACGTATGGGTGACCCGCCAGGTGTGGAACCAGCGCAACGGCGTGGTGTCCGCGCCCAGCAGCACGGCCCGGCAGCTCCGCAGGGAGCGGCGCAGGGCCAGGCGCGCGGCGAGGAGCGCGGCCCGTGAGGCGGCGCGGATACGCAGGCGGGGCCGGCGGCATCAGAACAGGCTGAGCGAGGCCTGAGCCCGCGGGCCGACGAGCCCGCCGTCGGCCGGCGCGAGGGCGGGCCCGCCGTCGCGCCGGCCGCCGGCGGCCGGGCCGGCCGGGGATCGGACCGGCCGGGGATCGGGCCGTCGGCCTGTGCCGTGCTCGTCCCGGCGGCGGGGCCGGTCAGTCGGCGGCGGGTTCGGGGGTCCGGCGGAACATCCGTGTCGCGGTGATCTCGCCGTGCACGCTCTCGGCGTCCGTCTCCCGCTGGGGCAGGCCGGGGCGCAGATGTTCCTCGACACTGATGTATTTGAGTCCCGCGCGCAGATCGGCGTCATTGCGCAGCCGGATGACCAGGGGGAACTCCGCCAGCGCCGTCGTGTCGAAGAGACCGGTGGTGTAGAGGAGCTGCACACCGAGGGCGTCCGAGACGGCGCGCTGGAGCTCCAGCAGATAGGTGGCGTTGGCGCGGCCGATCGGGTTGTCGAGGAAGAGCGTGCCCGCGTGACGGTGCTTGTCACGGCCGCGGTCGTTGCTGCGCAGCGCGGCCATCGTGCAGTACAGCGCGATCGCGGCGGTGAGGAGCTGGCCGCCGGAGAAGACATCGCCCATCTGCCCGACCGGGACCCGCTCGGCGCGCAGTACGGCGTCGGGCTTGAGGATCTCCACGGCGACCCCCTTGGGCTGGAGCGCGGCCTGCACACCGCGCAGCAGCAGGGACATACCGTCCCTGCGGAGGTCCGAGTTCTTCTTGAGGGCGGCGCGGGTCGCCTCGTCGACGACCTCGCCGAGCCGCTCGATGAGCGTCGACCGGTCCGGCTCCTCGAAGCGGATACGGAGGAATTCCTGGCCCGACCACTCCCCCAGGCCCTCGGGCAGCCGGGAGAGCCGCTGCGCCGAGCGGAGCGTCGTCAGCGCGGACTCGACCAGGCCGCGCAGCCGGTCGACGATGGAGTCACGGTTGCGTTCGAGCTGTGCCAGTTCGTCCGTCAGCACCCGCAGCCGGGGGGCGAAGGCCTGGGCCCAGGCCGCGGCGTGCTCCGGCAGCGCGGACGCGGGCAGTTCGCGGATCTGCTGGCGCGCGGGGGTGCGCACCTGTTCGTAGCGGGTCGAGTTGGCGTGCCGTACGAGCACGTCGGAGGCTTCACGGACGGCGGCCTCGGCGGCGGAGAGGTCGGAGGCGCAGCCGCGCAGTGAGCGGCGGGCCTCGGCCGTGGCCTGCCGTGCCTCCTCCGGGCTGCCGGGATAGGGCTCGGGCCGCTGGGACGACTCCTCGTCCCCGTCGTCCTCGGCCACGGCGCCCCGGAGCAGATCGCGCAGCAGGGCGGCCGTCTCGTCGAAGCCGCCCGCCGCGTCCTCGGCGGCCCGGTGGGCGTGGAGCAGTTCGCCGTGGGCGGCGCGGGCCGTCTCCAGGGCGTCGGACCTGACGGCGAGTTCGGTGGTCGCGGTACGCAGGAGGCTCTGTGCCTTCTCCGCGTCGGCGGGCACCAGTTCCCCGGGCAGTTCGGTGTGCGCCTCACCGTCCTGCGGGGCGAGCCGCTCCGCCTCGCCCCGGAAGCGGCCGAGCTGCTCGCTGGCGGTGGAGGCGCGCGACTCCAGCATCTGCACCAGTGACTCGGCGCGGGCCGCCGCCGCCTGCCGGGACGGGCCGTCGGCGCCGTCGGTGGATTCGAGGAGCTGGGCGGCGCGGGTGCGCACCTTGTTGGTGAGCCGGTCCAGTTCGGCGAGCGCGGCGCTCTCGTCGCTCTCGGCGCGGGCCTGTTCCGCCCGCAGATCGGCGCCGACGCCCACCTTCTCGTAGAGCTGGGAAGCGGCGCGGTAGGCCTCGCGCAGGGCGGGCAGCGCGGTACGCGGTGCGTCGGGCTCCCGCTCGGGGAGGTTCTCGGGCGCGCCGGCGATCTCGGCGCGCTCGGCCCGCAGGGCGCGGGCGGTACGGCGGGCGTCGTCGGCGGCGCGCTGGGCCGCCCTGCGGTCCTCGTCGGCGGCGCGGGCGCGCTCCAGGCACACGGCCGCACGGGCCTCGGACTCGGCTGCCTCGTCGGCCAGTTCACGGAGTTTCGACTGCCACGCGGCCCGCTCCCGGAGCCGGAACGCGAGCCCCGCCAGGGCGTCGGCGGCGCGGCGGGCGCGCTGGGCGGCCTCCTGCTGTTCGTCACGGACCCGCGCGGTGTCGGCGGCCGCCTCGTCCGCCTCGGCCCGTACCGTACGGGCCTCGGAGAGGACCGCAGCCGCCGTCTCCGCCGCGCTGGTGGCCGTACGGGCCGCCTCGGCCAGCTCCAGGAGCATGCCGGGCGGGCAGTCCGCGCGCCAGGAGCCGAGCCGGGCGGCGAGGGCGCGGTCACCGGCGAGCCGGGCCGCGAGCACCCGGATCTCCTCGTCCCGGGCGGCGGCGCGGCTGCGCAGCGCCTGCCGCTCCTCGTCGGCGGCGTGCTCGTCGTGCATGGCCGGGTTCGGCGGTACGAGGAAGACCCCGCTGTCGTCCGTCCCTTCGGCGCCGGGCCCCGGCACGGGAGCGAGCAGCGCGGCGGCGGTGCCCACGGCGACGGCGGACCTCGGCAGCAGGGCCGCGCCCGCGAGGGTCTCCCGGGCACGGGCGTGCGAGGCCGGGTCGGTGATCACGACGCCGTCGACCAGTTCGGGCCGCGCGGCCAGCACGGCGGCGTGGTCGGCCGGGTCGACGGCCTGGGCGAGATAGCGCCAGCCGGGGAGCGCGGGGATACCGTGCTCGCCCAGATACTCGACGGTGGCGAGGACATCGGGGCCCGGCGGCAGCAGTCCGCCGTCCCCGAGCGCGCCCAGGATGCGGGAGTCGTCGGCGGCGGCGGTGCGCAGATCGAAGAGCTGCCGTTCGGCCGCGGTGACGCCCTGGTCGAGCAGCTCACGCAGTTCGTCGGCGGAGCGGTCCAGTTCCTCGGCGCTCAGCGGGCCGTCGGCGGGGCGTCGGCGCGCGGGAGCCGAGGGCCCGCCCCCGGTCGTACCGCGCCCGCCCCCGGTCGTACCGCGTTCGGCGTCGGCCGTACCGCGCTCGGCGTCGGCCGGTGCGCCCCGGCCGGGGGCGTCGGCCGGTGAGGAGCCGGTCCGCGGTCCCGGCACCCCGGCCCGGGTGGGGGCGGTGGGGGCGGCCATGGGCAGGCTCAGCAGCGCGGTGAGGCGCTCGTCCCCGGCGATCGACTCCGCCGCGCGGCGCTCCGCGTCGTACGCGTGCTCCGCGGCCAGCGCCGCGTCGGCGGCGCGGGCGGCGGCCAGTTCGGCGCGGGATTCGGCGGAGGCCGCTTCCCTGGCCCGGTCGGCGGCCGTACGCGCGGCCTCGCGTGCCGTGTCCCAGCTCGCGACGGCGGACTTCTCGGCGTCGCTCGCGGCGAGCGCGGCGCGGGCCGGGTCCGCGTCGGGCGCGGTGTCGTCGAGCCAGCCCGCCCGTACCGCCTCGGCCGTCTCCTGCTCCACCTCGGCGAGGCGCTGGCGCAGATGCCCGGCCTCGCTGCGGGCGCGCTGCGCCTCGGTGGCGGCGGAGGTCGCGTCGCGGTGGGCGGCCTCGCCCGTCTCCTGGAGGACGGCGGAGCGCTCCTCCTCCTCGTTCGCCAGCCGCTCGCCGTCCTCGGCCGCCGCGTGCAGGGCCCGTACGAGATCGGCCGCCGCGGTCGCCCGCGCGGCCAGCGCGGGCGCGGCGTCGCGCTCGGCCTCACGGATCGCGACGGCCACCCGCGCGGAGCGGTCGGCGGCGGCGCGGTGGCGCAGCACGGCCTCGGCGGCCTGCCACGCCGAGTGCAGCGTACGGGCGTCGGTCAGCTCGCGGCGCTGGGCGGCGGCGCGCTTCTCGGCGGCGGCGAGGGCCAGGGAGGCGTGCCGGTAGGCCAGTTCGGCGGCGATCAGCGAGCTGTGCCCGCGGGTCTGCTCGGCCGTGGTCACGGTGTGCGCGGCGGCGGTGACCCGCTGGGCGAGATCGGCGGCGCGTCCGCGCTCCTCGGCGGCGCGCGCCTGGAGCCGTCGTACGAGCGTACGGGCCCGGCGCTCGGCGCCCGCGTGGATGTCCCGGGCGCGTGCGCGGGTCCCGGCGGCCTCCACGATCCGGCCGAGCAGATCGACGGAGCCCGCGGTGAAGTCGCGCTCGGCGGTGAGCTCGGCGCGGCGGCCCAGCTTGTTCCCGAACCCGCCGACGAGGTCGGCGAGTCCGTCCGTGTCCCGGGTGTCGGTGACGGCGCGCAGCAGCAGATCGGTGAAGTCGGAGTCCTTCTTGACCGCGAAGAGGCCCGCGGCCTCGCCCTCGTCGGCGTTCATCTCGCGCTGGTAGCGAAAGAGTTCGGGGTCGAGCCCCAGATCGCCGAGGTGCTCGTTCCAGCGGTCGTGGATCTCCTCCCAGTGGATGTCGAGATGCGGATAGACCTTGCCGGCCTCGGTGAGGGCGTCCCGGAAGCCCTTCATGGTGCGGCGTCTGCCCCGCGCGCCCGAGACACCCTCGACGGGCGGCCGTACGGCGGTGGACTCGGCGACCGGCAGGGAGTCCAGGCTCAGCCCGGGGCCCGGCCGGAAGGAGTACCAGCCCTCGGCGAACCTCCTGGGGTCGTTGGACACCTGGCGGCCGCGCCACTCGCTGGCCTTGCCCACCACCACGAGTTCACCGGTGAGGGTGTGCTGCCACTCCAGGGCGACATGGCCGCAGTCGTCGGCCAGCAGGAACTTCCGCAGCACACCGGAGCTGGCGCCGCCGAGGGTGTTGCGGTGTCCCGGCAGCATCACCGAGAAGATCAGCTTGAGCAGCACGGACTTGCCGCCGCCGTTCTCCAGGAAGAGCACGCCCGCCGGGGCCGGGCGGCGCGGCGGCCCCACCGGCTCCTCCTCGAAGAACTCCGCCTGGGCGGGCGCCGGATGCGGCACGGGCGCGCCCACTCCGCGCAGATCGAGCACGGTGTCGGCGTAGCGCGCACCGGCAGGCCCGATGGAGTAGAGGCGGACCCGGGACAGCTCGTACATGGCGGCGGACTCTCGTTGTGGTGAGCGGCGGTGGGGGGTGCGGTCAGGCGTGGAAGGGCAGGCCCGCGTCGGCGGCCAGCTCCAGGTCGTCTCCCTCGGGCGGCGGGAGCAGGGTGGCGGAGCCGTCGCTGACGGGCACGACCCCCAGATCGAGCAGTTCGGCCATGGCCGCGTGGCCCGCCATGTCACGGACCTGGAGCTGGTAGCGGGCCGTGGTGCGGTACGCGCCTCCGGCGTCGTCCCCGGTGCGCTGGAGGAAGCCGGAGTCGGTGAGGAAGGCGACCGCCTTGCCGACGATGCCGGTGGTCGAGCCGGCGAGCCTGCGGGCGTCCTTGGTGGCGCCGGTGGCGCTGCGCCGTGCGTAGATCCGCCACGCGGCTTCGAGACCGGGGGCGTCGGTCGACGGGTCGGTGTTCTCCCCCTCCGCCTCGGCGCGCTCCTCCAGCCTGCGGCAGGCCTGCCGTACGAACGCGTCGACCCCGTTGACCGTGATCCGGCCGATGTACCCGTCGTCGGCGAGGTCCTCGGGCCGGGGGAACGCCATGGCGGCGACGGCGAGATGGGCGAGGCCGTGCAGGAAGCGGTCGGCGGAGTCCGTGGAGGCGCGGCGGGCGTAGTCGCCCATGCGGACCGCGAAGACCGAGTCCTCCGCGGCGGTCACGGCCATACCGGCGCGGGCGGAGACCTCCAGGACGACCAGGCCGAAGCCGGTGGCGACGGCGTCGGCGACACGTGCGAAGGCGGGGTCCTCGCGGTAGCGGCGCAGGAGTTCGGTGTACTCGATGTCCCGCGCCGGCAGCAGCTTAGGCTGGAGCCCGAAGGAGACGAGCCGCGCGGCGTCGGCGGCGTCGGCGGGGGTGACACCGCCGGTCGCGGGGGGTGCCGCGTCGACGGCGGTCGCGCCGGTGCGGTCTGTGTGCGGGTCGCTCACGGGGCGGTGCTCCTTGGTGCGGGTCGGGGTGCGGCGGTGGGCGTTACGCGCCTGCGGGGCGAGGCCGGCGCGGAGTGGGCGCGGAGGCCGGCGCGGAGGCCGGGGCGGAGTGGGCGCGGAGGCCGGGGCGGACGCCGATGGGGACGCCCCCTCCCCGACCGCCCCCCCCTCCCCGACCGCCGCGGACACCGGCCGCCGGATGTCCGGAACCATGCGCGCTCACCCCGCCGGGACCGCACGGGCCGCCGTCATGCCCGCCACGTCCAGTCGCGCCGTGCCCACCACGAGGTCCGCGCCGCCGAACTCCGGGTCGTCCAGCGGCGTGCCGTCGTCGACGGCGAACAGCAGACGCTCCTCGCCCTGGCGGTACGCCGTACCCACCGGAGGACTGGCCGCGTGGATGGCCAGCAGCGCGACCAGATACGGCAGTTCCGGATCGCGGCGGCGGGCCTCCGCCAGCAGGCCGGACAGCCGGCGCGGGGCGTCGTGCTCCAGATCGAGCAGTTCCTTCGCGCTCGCGAGCTGCTCCTCGCTGAAGCGGCTGTCGTCCGGAGTGGCGATCAGATCGGGTTCGGGCATCTCCGCGCCGAGATGCTCCCGCTCCACCGGCGGTGTCAGCAGCAGGTCGATCAGATCCCCGACCCGGACGGAGGCGGGTGTCCGCAGCCCGGTGCCCCGGGCGAAGAAGGCGTCCGTCACCCGTGTCGCCCGCTCGACCGGCAGCGGCAGCAGCGGGGCGACGAGCTGTCCGTAGAGATCGAGGCCCGTGTGGGCGGTGGGTGCGGCGAAGGCCTGCCGGTCCTGCTCCGCGCGGAACAGCGGGCCCGCCTCCAGCAGCCGCGACTGGAGCTGGGTGTGGCGGCGGATGCAGTCCTTGACGATGTCGACCAGCTCGGCGGCGCGCCGCTTGTGCTCCGCCGTTCTGGGGTCGGCGCCGGTCTCTGCCTCGTCACGCGCCTTGCGGATATTGGTCAGGATCGCGTTCTCGTGGCGGTAGCGGTCGGCGACATGGTCGAGTGCCTCGTCGATCATGTCGGGAACGGAGTGGAGCCAGTCGACCGCCCGTACATTGCGGCGGGTCGCCTCCAGTGTCCTGCGGAGCGTCTCCGCGTACTGCACGGTGCGGTAGCGCGCCTGCTCGGCGGCGAGCTGGGCGTCGGCGAGCCTGCCGCGGTTGATCAGCACCTCCAGCTTGACCTCGGCGGCGATCTGCGCGCTGGTGACATCGGTGTCGAGCGCGCCCACCAGGACGTTGACCGCTTCGTCGGTCGTACGGAGATAGACGCTGCCGCCGTGGCCCGGGACCTCCTCGATGAGCTTGAAGTCGTAGTCCCTGCGGGTGTAGACCCCGTCGGTGCCGAACGTGCCGTAGACCGCGCGGAAGCCGCGGTCCACGCTGCCGACGTTGATCAGGTTCTCCAGCACCCAGCGGGCGACCCGCTCGTGCTCGGCGGCCGGGCGGGCCGGTGCCTGGGCGGCGACCCGGGGCAGCAGCCGTCCCACTATCTGCTCGTGGTCGGCGCCGGTGTCGAAGTCCATGTTCAGCGTGACCAGGTCGATGGCGGCGAGCGCGACCTCCGCCATCCCGTAGACGGCGTACTCCCCCGCGAGATTGGCCTTGCGGGTGTCCAGGTCGTGCAGGGGCGCGGTGCACGCGAGCGCGCGCAGCCGGCGCGCCAGCCCTTCGTCGGCGGCCGGGCCCTGCGCGGGCCGCGGCCCCGCGCTGAGCTGGGGCGGAACGGAGTCCGTCGAGGCAGGCGAAGTCACGGGGTTCAGATTAGGTCCTCGGACCGACATCGGTCGAAACGGTGCGGAAGCGACCGCCGGCCGCGGACCTCCTACGAGAGCGGTCCCGACGCCGTTCCGTCCGCCGCCACGAGTCCCGCGTACACCTCGACGAGCCGTTCGCGGGAGTCGTCCAGATACTCCGCGAGCATCCGTTCCGTGCCGTCCCGGTCGCCCGACCCGAGCGACTCCAGGAGCTGCCGGTTGCGTACGAGATACGGCTCGTGCAGCCCGCGCGGATCGTCCACCACATGGAAGGCGAGCCGCAGTTCGGCGAGCACACCGCGCATCAGTTCGTCGGTGCGCGCGCTGCCCGCCAGCGCGACCAGCTCCCGGTGGAAGTGGATGTTCGCCGTCGAGACGCCCTTCCAGAGCCCCTGTTCGGCGGCCCGCTCGCCCCGCGAGACCGCCTGTTCCAGTCCGCTCACGGGGAAGGGCGGCCCGTCGAGCCCCCGTACGACGGCGCATTCGACGAGCCGGCGGGTGCGGTAGATGTCCTCGACGTCCTCCACCGCCAGCACCCGTACGAAGACGCCGCGGTTGAGTTCATGGACGAGCAGCCGCTCGTGGGTGAGCAGCCGGAACGCCTCGCGCAGCGTGTTGCGCGAGACGGCGAGCGCCTTGCCGATGCCGTCCTCCGAGAGCCGCTCGCCCGGCTGGAAGTAGCCCTCCGCGATACGGGTGCGCAGGATGTCCGCGACCCGCTCGGCCGTACTGGTGCGGCCCAGCAGCGGTCGGTCGTCCGCCAGTTCGCCGAGTCCGGCCCCGTTCGTCCCCACAGCAGCCTCTCCTGATGTCCGTCCGCCTACAGGACTCATCGTAGAAGCAAGAACGAAACAACATGTCTCTTGTCGGATCGTTGAACAATCCCCTACGGTAAAACCGGCTCACGGTCCCAGCACACTCACCCTCCTGCGAGGTGCAGATGAGCACGACCCAAGCACGGCTGAGCAAGGACGAACTCCCCGAGGACACCGGCGCGCTGGCATGGCTGCGGGCCCTGGGGCCGCAGGGGCGCCGCGCCTTCGCGGGCGCGTTCGGCGGCTACGGCCTCGACTCCTACGACTTCTTCACCCTGCCGCTGAGCATGGTGGCGATCGCCGCCTACTTCAGCCTCGACAGCGGCCAGACCGGACTTCTCACCACCGTCACGCTGGTCGTCTCGGCCGTGGGCGGTGCGATCGCCGGGGTGCTCGCCGACCGCATCGGCCGGGTGCGGGCCCTGATGATCACCGTCATCACCTACGCGGTCTTCACGGTGCTCTGCGGTTTCGCGCCCAACTACGAGACGCTGCTGGTCTTCCGCGCCCTCCAGGGCCTCGGCTTCGGCGGCGAGTGGGCGGTGGGCGCGATCCTGGTCGCTGAGTACGCCTCCGGCAAGCACCGCGGCCGTACGCTCGGCGCCGTCCAGAGCGCCTGGGCGGCCGGCTGGGCGCTCGCGGTCATCGTCTACACGCTGGTCTTCCAGTTCCTCGACGCGGACACCGCCTGGCGCGTGATGTTCTGGACGGGCGCGCTGCCCGCCCTGCTGATCGTCTATGTCCGGCGGAACGTCAGCGACGCCCCGGCGGCGGCCGAGCAGCGCAGGACCAGCACGGAGAAGGGCTCGTTCACCGCCATCTTCCGCGGGGGCCTGCTCCGTACGACGTTCTTCGCGACCCTGCTGTCCACGGGCGTCCAGGGCGGCTACTACACGCTCGCCACCTGGGTCCCCACCTATCTGAAGACCGACCGGGGGCTGACCGTCGTCGGCACCGGCGGCTATCTCACCTTTCTGATCTCGGGGGCCTTCGCGGGCTATCTGACCGGCGGCTATCTCACCGACCGGCTCGGCAGGAAGAAGAACGTCGCGATCTTCGCGGTGCTCTCCGCCCTCGCGATCCTCGCCTATGTCAACATCCCGGCCACCGCCGACGGGCTGCTGCTCGTCCTCGGATTCCCGCTCGGCTTCTGTATGTCGGCCATCTTCAGCGGCTTCGGCTCGTACCTCAGTGAGCTGTATCCGACGGCGGTACGCGGCACGGGCCAGGGATTCACGTACAACACCGGCCGTGCCGTGGGCGCGGTCTTCCCCACCGTGGTGGGTTTTCTGGCCACGAGCTGGGGAGTCGGCGGCGCGCTGGTCTTCGGCGCCGTCGGCTACGGTCTCGCGGTACTCGCCCTGCTCGGGCTGCCCGAGACACGCGGACGCGAACTGCTCTGACCCGATCCGATCGGAAGGTGACTCCATGACCTGGGCGTCCATCGATCTCAACGCCGACCTCGGCGAGGGCTTCGGCCGCTGGCGGCTGACCGAGGACGAGCAGTTGCTCTCGGTCGTCACCAGCGCCAATGTCGCCTGCGGGTTCCATGCTGGGGACCCGGTCACCATGCGCCGGGTCTGTGCCTGGGCCGCCGAGCGCGGGGTACGGATCGGCGCCCAGGTCTCCTACCGCGATCTGGCGGGGTTCGGGCGGCGCTCCATGGACGTGCCGTCCGACGAGCTGGCCGCCGAGATCGCCTACCAGATCGGCGCACTGGACGTGTTCGCGAAGGCGGCGGGCACCCGGGTCTCCTACGTCAAACCCCATGGCGCGCTCTACAACCGGGTCGTGCGCGACGAGGAACAGGCCGGGGCCGTCGTGGAAGGCGTGCTGCTGGCCGGTGAGCGGCTGCCGGTGCTCGGGCTGCCGGGCTCCCGGCTGCACGAGCACGCGGAGAGGGCCGGACTGCCCGTCGTCACCGAGGCGTTCGCCGACCGCGCGTACACCTCGGACGGCACCCTGGTGCCGCGCGGACAGGACGGCGCGGTGATCACGGACCCCGCGGCCGTCGTGGAACGGTCGGTCTCCATGGCGCGGTCCGGCGTGGTGACCTCCCGGTGCGGGCGGTCCGTCGCCGTCCGCGCGCGCTCGCTCTGTCTGCACGGGGACACCCCGGGCGCCGTCGGCCTGGCCCGCCGCGTCCGCGACCGGCTCGAAGCCGCGGGCGTGCGGGTGGAGGCCTTCGTATGAGAACACTGCCGGTCGGCGACCGGGCGCTGCTGGTCGAACTGGCCGACGCCGAGGAGACCGCGGCGCTCCACGCCGAACTGCTGCGCCGCCGCGCCGAGGGCACCCTGCCGCCGGTCGGGGAGATCGTGCCCGCCGCCAGGACGGTCCTGCTGGACGGCCTGGACGATCCGGCCGGGTTCGCCGCGGGGCTGGACGGCTGGGAGATCCCGGCGGCGGGCCCGCGGACGACGGACACCGTCGAACTGCCGGTCCGTTACGACGGTCCCGATCTGGCCGAGGTCGCGGCGCTGTGGGGGGTGGGGGCGCGGGACGTGGCACGGATCCACTCGGCGGCCGAATTCCGGGTCGCCTTCTGCGGGTTCGCGCCGGGCTTCGGCTATCTGACCGGACTCGGGGAGCAGTACGCCGTGCCGCGCCGGTCCACTCCGCGTACGGCGGTGCCCGCGGGCTCCGTCGCGCTCGCGGGGCCGTACACCGGGGTCTATCCGCGCTCCTCCCCCGGCGGCTGGCAGCTCATCGGGACGACGGACACCGTCCTGTGGGATCCGGCGCGCGCCTCCGCCGCGCTGCTCACGCCCGGCGCGCGGGTGCGGTTCACGGCGGTGGACGAAGGCGCGGCCCGATGACGGACCGGGCCTTCGCGGTCGTCCGCGCCGGGGCGCTGACCACGGTGCAGGACACCGGGCGGTACGGACACGCCCATCTGGGGGTGCCGCGCTCCGGGGCCCTGGACCCGCCCGCGCTGCGCCTGGTCAACCGGCTGGTGGGGAACGCGGCGGGCGCGGCGGCGCTGGAGACGACGCTCACCGGATGCGCGGTGCGGCCGCGCTGCCCGGTCGTCGTGGCGGTGACGGGGGCGCCGTGCGCCGTGTCCGTCGACGGACGGCCCGTGGCCTGGGGCGCGCCCGTACGGGTCCCCGCGGGCGCGGTCCTCGACATCGGACCCGCCGTCCGCGGTGTGCGCGCCTATGTGGGGTTCGGCGGCGGGATCGCGGTGGAGCCGGTGCTCGGCAGCCGGTCCACGGATCTGCTGTCGGGGCTCGGGCCGGCCCCGCTGCGCGAGGGCCACGTCCTGCCGCTGGGCCCCTCGACGGGCCGGTACGCGCCGGTGGACTGGACGCCGGCGCCGGCGCCGCCCGCCGAACTGGTGCTGCGGATACGGCTCGGCCCGCGCGACGGCTGGTTCACCCCCGCCGCACTGCGCACCCTGGCCACCCGTGTCTACCGGGTGTCGTCCGCGAGCAACCGTATCGGGCTGCGCACGCAGGGCCCGCCCCTGGAGCGTGCCGTACGGGACGAACTGCCCAGCGAGGGGCTGGTGACGGGGGCGGTGCAGGTCCCCCCGGACGGCCGCCCCGTGGTGTTCCTCGCCGACCACCCCACCACGGGCGGCTATCCGGTGGCCGCCGTCGTCCTGGCACGGGACCTTCCGGCGGCGGCCCAGGCGGCCCCCGGGACACCCATCCGTTTCGTCCCGGTGCGGGGCAGGATCGCCGGATGACCGCCGACCGGTCCCCCGCGCCCGGTACGTTCCCCGCCGGTCCCGTCAACCACCGTAAGAACAGCGGTGGTTCCCCGGCTCTCCGCTAGACTTGACGATCCAGCCCCACCGGTGCCGATCGGGTGGCTGAGGCTCGGGGGGGCTGACGCGCATGACGGAGTCCGGAGTGCGCATGGGGATGAGGGGCCGTCAGGGGATCATCTCCCTCGTCGGCGAGTGCCTGAGACAGCCACCCACCGCGGAGCGCCCGGTGACCGTGCTCCTCGGTCCGCGCGGCAGCGGCGCCAGCGAGGCGCACAGCGCGCTGATGGAACAGTTCGGCCCCGAGAACCCCTTCGCGTACGTCAATCTCGCGGCCGAGCACGCGCTGCTGCCGCGCTACGGCCTGGGACTGCTCGCCCGCCAGCTCGAACGGAAGCTGCCGAGGTACCGCCGCTCCCACTTTCCGCGGCTGACGCTGGGGCTGCTCGCCTCCGACCACGATCTGCGGATGACGAGTCTGGCCGAGGGACGGCGCAACATCCGGCGGGAGCTGGACGCGTTCCAGGAGCGGGCCGAGGCCCGGTACGGCGACTATCTGGCCGCGTTCCTGGAGGTGGCGGGCGGGGCCGTGGGCGCCCCCGACGGCGCGTCCACCGCGGCTCTCGCGCTGCTGCGGGACGCCGCCCGGCGCGGCCGCCGCCGGCTGCCCGGCCGCAAGTTCACCGGAAGCGCCGCCTGGTACGGCGGTCATCCGCTCATCCGCAGCCAGGACCCGTGGGAGGCCCTGGTCGAGCTGAACCTCTGGCGGCACGGCGGTGACGCGGACGACGAGGTCAGACTGGACCAGGTGCTGTTCTCGGCCTTTCTGGCCGATCTGCGCGACAACACGGGCCACTCGTTCATGCCCCGCTCGTATCTGCTCCTGCTGGACAACTCCCACTCGGAGTACGGCCGGCGCTTCCTCGATCTGCTGATCGACGCCCGGCACCGGGACACGGTGGTGGCGGGTGCGGACTGCGACCCGCTCACCATTGTCGCCAGCTCCAACCGCTGGCTGCCCCGCTGGGGCCCGGCCACCGGCGACCAGTGGCCCTGGCGGCTGCGCGGCCCGGACAGGGCCTCCCTGGCGGACTGGAGCGAGCACCGGCCGGCCAGGGACAGCGCCGACACCTGGTGGTATCCGCTGCGGCTGCGGGACCTCAACCTCGACGAGGTGCGGATCCGTATCGAGCTGGAGCTGCGCCGCCACTCCGATCTCGCGCCCTTCACCCGCCTCGCGCCGTTCGTGCACCGGCTCACCCACGGGCTGCCGAGCGCGGTGCACCAGGTGCTCGAAGTGCTGCGGCACTCCGATGTCCCGGCGGAGGACGGTTCCGCGCAGGACCGCTGGCTGCGCACGCTGCCCGAGCGGACCCTGCGCGACGGCGAGAACGCGGTCACGCTCGCCGACGCCGCGCTCGGCCCTCTCCTCCAGGGCATCGACGAGCCGCAGCGCTCCGTCCTCGCGGAGTGCGCGGCCGCCCGCGATCTGTCCATCGGCACCCGGGTGCTCAGCCCCGGGGACCAGCTCTTCGGCGAGATGCGCGCGCGCTGGCTGCTGCTCAGCCCCGAGACCGTACAGCCCGCCCTGCACCCCTGGCCGCGACGGCTGCTGCTGTGGCGGCTGGCCCGGCGGCCGGACGACTGGGACACCGTGCACGAACTGCTCGCCGAGCACTTCGCGTCCGCCGGACGCGCGGTCCAGGAGATGTACCACCGGCTGGCCTGGGGACGGATCGACGAGGTGACCGCCCATCTCGTCGCGCGCTTCCCCGCCGTGCCCGCCGCGCAGTGGATCAGCGAGTTCAACACGATCACTGCGGCGCCCAACCGGCTCACCTCCGCCGGGGGTCCGCTCGAACTGCTCGCCGGTCTCGGTCCCGGCGAGCCCGGTGAGTCGGTCACCGTCGCGGCGGTGATCCGGGAGCTGATCACCACCCGATGGGTGTGGAGCGATCCGCTGGCCGACCCGGGGATGCGGCTGAACGGTCTGCTCGCCGACGGCTTCAACCAGCTCTCACGGCTTCGCAGGAACGATGTCGTGGCGCTGTTCAACGAGGCGGAGCGCTACCGCCACTGGCGCCATCCGCTGATTTCCACGAGTGAGGGGTGAGCCGGATGCGCAGACTCGAATGGCCGTTGCACATCGTGCGCCGCGTGGTGGTCGCGGTGGTCGTCGTCGCGGTGCTCGCGGTGGCGGTGCCGCTGGCCGTCGACCGGCTCGGGGACATCCGGGCCCGGTGCGCCGACGGTGTCGTCAAGATGGGCGAGGACGACGAGTGCGTCGGGGTCACCGACGGCTCGTTCCGCTTCGCCGGCCATCTCGCGGCGGTCGAGCGGAAGATCAAGGAGGAGAACGACCTCGTCCTCGACGACGCCAAGAAGGAGTCGTACGTCAGCGTCGCGTACATGACCTCCTTCACGCTCACCAACGACGACAGCAACTCCGCGGACTCGGTGCGGCACGAGCTGGAGGGCGCCTATCTCGCGCAGTACCGGCACAACCGCGGCGATCTCGCCTCCTCTCCCAAGATCCGGCTGCTGATCGCCAACACCGGCAGCAGCTCGGCGCACTGGGAGCACACCGTGGACGAGCTGATCGACCGGAGGGACTCCGAGGACAGGCTGGTGGCCGTCACCGGTCTGGGGCCCAGCACCGCCCGGAACCTGAGCGCGCTCAGAAAGCTCTCCGGCCAGGGCCTCGCCACCGTCGCCAGCACCATGACCGCCACGAACATCAGCGACATCCCCGGCTTCGTACGGGTCTCGCCCACCAATGTGGACGAGGCGTACGCGGGGGCCGCCTTCCTGAAGCGCAAGAAGTTCCGTACGGCGGTGGTCGTCCAGGACTCCGCCAGGAACAACCTCTACGCCGCCACCCTGGGCACCGCATTCACCCGTGCGTTCCCCGACGGCGAGGGCGGTCAGAAGCTGCTCGCGGAGCGGCTCACCTACGACTCCTCGCTGGCCGGGAGCTGGAAGAACGAGCTGCGTTTCTTCCCCGCCCAGCTCTGCGACCTGCGGCCGCAGGTGATCTACTTCGCGGGCCGCGGCCGGCATCTGACCAACTTCCTGGACGCGCTCGCGAACCGGGTCTGCACGGACCACACGTTCACGGTCCTCGCCGGCGACGACACCTCGAATCTGGAGCCGCAGCAGATCGCGAACGCCGTCGAGAACGACGTCCAGGTGTTCTTCACGGGGCTGGCGCACCGGGACATGTGGCGTGCCGAACCCGACCGGGTCTCCGGACGTTCCGCCGCGTACTTCCAGAAGAACGGCCGGCTGGACACGTGGTTCCCCCACGACGACCGCTACGACGGCCAGGACATCATGGCCCATGACGCCGTCCTGACCGCCGCCGAGGGCATCCGCATGGCGGCGGAGGGAGACAGCAGCAAGGTGACCGGGGAGGCGGTGGGCCGGATGTTCCACCAGATGAACGGACCGTTCCAGCTCGCCGGGGCGAGCGGATTCATCTCCTTCCAGAACAACGGCAATCCGCGCAACAAGGCCGTCCCGATCCTCAGCCTCAACGCCCGGGGCCGCACCGAACTCGTCGAGGTCTCCGCCGCCCGGGGAAAGCCGCCGGAGGGGCAGTGACCCGAGCCCTACGGGGGCGCCGTGCCGTAGCCGCCACCGCCGGGCGTCCGCATGACCAGCACATCGCCGGGGCCCACCTCCACCGAGTCGACGCCCCGCAGCGGCTCGGCCGTACCGTCCGCGCGTTCGATCACATCACGGCCGAGCGCGCCCGGCCGCCCGCCCGCCATGCCGTACGGCGCGACCCTGCGGTGCCCGGTCAGCAGCGTCACCGTCATCGGCTCCAGGAAGCGGATACGGCGCACCACCCCGTCGCCGCCGTGCCACCGCCCGGCGCCCCCGCTGCCCCGCCGTACGGCGAAGGCGTCGACCCGCACCGGATGGCGCCACTCCAGCACCTCGGGGTCGGTGAGCCGGGAGTTGGTCATATGGGTCTGTACGGCGTCGGCGCCGTCGAAGCCGTCGCCCGCGCCCGAGCCGCTGGCGACGGTCTCGTAGTACTGCACCCGGTCGTTGCCGAAGGTGAGGTTGTTCATGGTGCCCGACCCCTCGGCCTGCACCCGCAGTGCCGCGTAGAGCGCGCCGGTGACCGCCTGCGAGGTCTCCACATTGCCCGCGACGGTCGCCGCGGGAGGGGCGGGGTCCAGCATCGAGCCTTCCGGCACACGGATCTCCAGGGGTTCCAGACAGCCGCTGTTGAGCGGGATGTCATCGGCGACGAGCGTCCTGAAGACATAGAGCGCGGCGGCCGTCACCACCGACCGGGGCGCGTTGAAGTTGCCCGGGAGCTGCGGTGAGCTGCCCGTGAAGTCCAGCACCGCGGCGCGCGCCGCCCGGTCGACCCGCAGCGCCACCTCGATCACCGCGCCGCCGTCGGTCTCGTAGCGGTACGAGCCGTCGTGCAGCCCGGCGACGATCCGGCGTACGGACTCCTCCGCGTTGCGCCGTACGTGCCCCATATAGGCCTGGACGACATCGAGGGAGAACTGCCCCACCATCCGGCGCAGTTCGGCGATGCCCTTCTCGTTCGCGGCGATCTGGGCGCGCAGATCGGCGAGATTGGTGTCGGGGTCGCGGGACGGATGGCGCGCGGTGGTGAGCAGTTCCCGGGTCTCCGCCTCCCGCAGCCGGCCGTCCCTGACGAGCGGCCAGTTGTCGAAGAGGACGCCCTCCTCCTCCACGGTCGTACTGAAGGCGGGCATGGAGCCGGGCGTGATCCCGCCGATCTCGGCGTGGTGGCCCCGAGAAGCCACCAGGAACTCCAGCCGCTCGCCCGCCTCGTCGAAGACCGGGGTCACCACGGTCACATCGGGCAGATGGGTGCCGCCGTGGTACGGGTCGTTGATGGCGTACACGTCGCCGGGCCGCAGCGTGCCCTCGTTGCGCCGCAGCACCTCCTTGATGGATTCGCCCATGGAGCCGAGATGGACGGGGATGTGCGGCGCGTTGGCGATCAGATTGCCCTCGGCGTCGAAGAGCGCGCAGGAGAAGTCGAGCCGCTCCTTGATGTTGACGGAGTGGGCCGTGTTCTCCAGCCGTACGCCCATCTGCTCGGCGATCGCCATGAAGAGGCTGTTGAACACCTCCAGCAGCACGGGGTCGGCATCGGTGCCGACCGCGACCCGCGACGGCCGCGGCCCTACCCGTGTGAGCAGCAGATGCCCCTGTTCGCCCGCGCCCGCCCGCCAGCCCGGTTCGACCACGGTGGTCGCGTCCGGCTCGGCGATCACGGCGGGCCCGGTCACGGTGTCGCCGGGACGCAGATCCTCACGGCGGTACAGCGGGGTGTCCTGGACCCGGCCGTCGCTGAACATCCTGACGGAGGCGTACGGTTCCGTCCCGCCGGGCCGGCCGTCGGACGGCCGGGTCGGGTGCGGGGTGTACGGGGTGTGCGGGCCCGTGGTCCCCACGGCCTCGACCGAGACCGCCTCCACCACCAGCGGCTTGTCCATGGTGAAGGCGTAGCGCGAACGGTGCTCGTCCTCGAAGGCCGCGGTCATGGCCGGAACACCGTCCAGATCGACCGGCAGGCCCGCGTCCGTACCGGCGTACCGCAGCAGTACCCGCGCGCGTGTGCTGATCGCGGAGTCCGGTACGGAGTCGGCGCGCAGTTCGGCGCGGGTGCGCGCGGCCAGGGAGTCGCACAGCCCACGCACCCGGTCCAGGGCGGCCTCGGTCAGCTCGGTCTCGACGGACTGCTCGCGCATGGCGGTGGCGTCGGCGAGCCCGATGCCGTACGCCGAGAGGACCCCGGCGAGCGGCGGGACGATCACCGTGCCGACCCCGAGGGCGTCGGCGACCGCGCAGGCGTGCTGTCCGCCCGCGCCGCCGAAACTGGTGAGCGCGTAGCGGGTGATGTCGTGTCCGCGCTGCACGGAGATCTTCTTCACGGCGTTCGCCATATGGAGGACGGCGATCTCCAGATAGCCGGCCGCGACCTCCTCGGGGGTGCGGTCGGTGCCGGTGGCCCTCCGTACCTCCTCGGCGCGTTCCGCGAAGAGCCGCCGTACGGTCCCGTCGTCCAGCGGCAGGTCGCCGCCCGGACCGAACACCGCGGGGAAGTGGGCCGGCTGGACACGTCCGAGCATCACATTGGCGTCGGTCACGGTGAGCGGGCCGCCCCGCCGGTAGCAGGCGGGGCCCGGTACGGCGCCCGCCGAGTCGGGGCCCACGCGGTAGCGCTGCCCGTCGAAGTGGAGGACGGATCCGCCGCCCGCCGCGACGGTGTGGATGTTCATCATGGGGGCACGCATCCGCACCCCGGCGACCTGGGTGCCGAGTTCACGCTCGAACTCGCCCGCGTAGTGGGAGACATCGGTGGAGGTGCCGCCCATGTCGAAGCCGACGACGCGGTCGAAGCCGGCCTGGTGTGCCGTACGGGCCATGCCCACGACCCCGCCGGCCGGACCCGAGAGCACGGCGTCCTTGCCCCGGAAGTGGGCCGCCTCCCGCAGTCCGCCGTTGGACTGCATGAACATCAGCCGGATACCGCGCAGTTCCCGGGCGACCTCGTCGACATAGCGGCGCAGGACCGGGGAGAGATAGGCGTCCACGACGGTGGTGTCGCCGCGCGGCACCAGCTTGATCAGCGGGCTGACCTCGTGCGAACAGCTCACCTGGGTGAACCCCGCCGCGCGGGCGGCCTGCGCGACGGCGCTCTCGTGCGCGCGGTGGCGGTACCCGTGCATGAGGACGACGGCGGCGCTGCGGAAGCCGTCGCGGTACGCCGCGCCCAGCCGCTCGGTGACGGTGTCCAGGTCGAGCGGCCGTACGGTCACCCCGTGCGCGTCGACCCGCTCGGGGATCTCGATGACGCGTTCGTACACCGCCTCGGGGAGGACGATCCTGCGGTCGAAGAGCCGGGGCCGGTTCTGGTACGCGATCCGCAGGGCGTCCCGGAAGCCCTGGGTGATGAGGAGGACGGTCGGCTCCCCACGTCGCTCCAGGAGGGCGTTCGTGGCGACGGTCGTCCCCATCTTCACGACGTCGATCCGGTCGGCCGGGACCGGATCGCCCGGACCGAGACCGAGCAGCAGCCTGATACCGGCGACCGCCGCGTCCCGGTACCGCTCGGGATGGTGCGAGAGCAGCTTCCTGGTGACCAGCTCTCCGTCGGGGCGCCTGCCCACCACATCGGTGAAGGTGCCGCCCCGGTCGATCCAGAATTCCCAGCGCCCGGTCATTCCCCCATTCTCGCAAGGGGGACGCCCGGGGACAGCGTGGCGAGCGCCCGGGAGAGCGCCTGCTCGGCGTGGCTGTCGAGGCGGGCGCTGGTCCCCCGGGCCCAGTGGCGCACCTCGTCCCCCGCGAGCCGCAGCAGCTCCGGCAGGAGGTCCTGGCAGCGGCGCGCCACCCAGGCCGCCCCCTTGGTGGCCAGCCACCCCAGGACGGCGGCGCGGGTGGGCGGCGGCTGGTCGGCCGCCAGGGACGGCGGCGGGCCGATGGCCAGCCCCCGGGCCGCGAGCGGCGCGTGGAAGCGGGCGGCGATCATGCGGTGGCCGCGCTCCCCGGGGTGCAGCCGGTCGGCGCTCCACAGGGTCCGGTCGCCGACCCAGCCGGCGTCCGCCATATGCAGATGGACGGTGTCGTACCGCGCGGCCAGGGCGTGCACCACGGCGTTGAGCGCGCGCTGGCGCCGGGCGAGCGGCCGGGCGAGCGGCAGGGGCAGCCCGAGCATGCTCCCCGGGTCGGGCAGACAGGTGGTCAGCAGGACGGCCCCGCGCGCGGTGAGCGCGGCGCAGACGCGGTCGAGACGCTGGGCGATGTCCTGGATGTCGAAGGCGCAGCGGAGCGTGTCGTTGACGCCGACGACGACGGAGGCGATGTCGGGTCCGAAGTCGAGGACGGCCGGGACCTGCTGCTCCTCGACATCGCGGGTCAGCGCGCCGCTGACGGCGAAGTTCCGGAACCGTACGCCGCTGTCGCCCCCGGCCCCGGCCGGGCGGGCGGGCCCGAGGGCCCCGCCGAGCAGGGCGGCCCAGCCCCGCCAGCCGCCGTCGACGGGGTCACCGACCCCGGAGGTCAGCGAGTCCCCCAGCGCGGCGAACCGCAGCGCCCGCACGGACGCGACGACGCCCTCCGCACGGACACCGCCGGCCGCACGCGCGCCGGCCGGCGGGAGCGGCCGCTCCGACGGCGTCGTCCCGGGGAGCACGGCCCCGGGGGGCGCGGGCGCCGGGAGCGCGTCCGTCTCCACCGGGGCCGCCGGCCGTTCCCCGTCCCGCGCTCCCCGGACGACGACGCGCGGCGGCACACCCGGGCCGGCACCGGCGCGTTCGCCGCCCGGCGGCGACTGCGCGATGTCCGCGCCCGTCGTCATCTCTGCGCCCCGTCCGGGCGCCGGATCTGCGACGGCACCTTGTTCAGCAGCGGGGCGTCGTGCGCGGCCAGGAACCCGGCCACCGCGTTGTCCCAGCTGAACAGCTCCGCGCGGGCACGGGCGGCGGCGCGGCGGTCCGCCTCCGGCCGGGTCAGCAGCTCCTGGACCGCGTCGGCGAACGACCCCGCGCTGTCCACGGCGGCCACCCCCGCGTCCCCGATGACCTCGGGCAGCGCCGAGGACGCGCTCGGGACGACCGGGGTGCCACAGGCGAGCGCCTCCAGGGCCGACAGGCCGAAGGTCTCGGCCGGGCCCGGCGCCAGACAGATGTCCGCGGCGGCCTGGAGGTCGGCCATCTCCTCGCGGTCGGCCACATGCCCGAGGAAGAGCGCGGGCAGCCGCTGGGCGCGGGCGCGACGGACCAGACCGGTCCGCAGCGGGCCCTCGCCCGCGACGACCAGCACCGCCCGGACACCCCGCTCCCGCAGTTCGGCGAGCGCGTCCAGCGCGGCGCCCGGCCGCTTCTCCACCGAGAGCCGGGAGCCGAGCAGCAGCAGTACGTCCGCGCCGCGCGCGTACCGGGCGCGCAGGGCCTCGCTGCGCCGCTGCGGCCTGCACCGGGCCAGATCGACGCCGAGCGGCGCGCGCACCACGTTGCGGGCGCCGATACGGAGGAACTCCCGCTCCGCCCACTCGGTGGTGCACACGATCCGCGAGTACGCCCAGGCGCTGCGCGTGTTGAGCCGGTCCGCGGTCCGTCCCGCCGCCATCCCGGGCACGCCCCAGGTGCGCAGCACTCCGTCCGCCGTCTCGTGGGAGACCATCACCGAGGGGATCCGGTGGCGCCGCGCCCACTCCCCCGTCCAGCGCAGGGTGGTCCGGTCGGAGACCTCCAGCCGGTCGGGCCCGAGCGATTCGAGCACCTCCCGCAGCCGCCGCCGGGCGGTCAGCACCCGGTAGCCGCCGGTGCCGGGGATGACGGGCCCCGGCAGGGTGATCACCCGCCCCTGCACGGTGTCCTCGTCGGACTCCCGCTCACCGGGCACGATGAGCACCGGCTCGTGTCCGGCCGCGAGATAACCGCTGCCCAGTTCCTGGAGCGCGGTGCGCAGTCCGCCCGAGGCCGGGGTCACGAAGTTGGCCAGCCGCACGATCCGCAGGCCGCTCACGCGACCACCGCCGTACGCGCGCCGAGGACCTCGTCGTAGTGGCCGAGGAGCTGGTCGCCGACGACGGCCCAGGTCCGGCCCTCGACGGTGGTCCGTGCCGCACGCCCGTACGCCTCACGGAGCGCGGGAGCATGGGCGAGGTCCCGTACCGCCTCGGTGACGGCGTCGGCGTCGTGCGGGGCCACCAGCGTGCCGGTGTACCCGTGGGCGACGAGATCGAGCGGTCCCCCCGCGGCGGGCGCGATCACCGGCACCCCGCTGGCCATGGCCTCCTGCACGGTCTGGCAGAAGGTCTCGTACGGTCCGGTGTGCGCGAAGACGTCGAACGAGGCGAACGTGCGCGCCAGTTCGTCACCGGTCGTACGGCCCAGGAAGACCGCGCCGGGCAGCGCGCCCCGCAGCGTGGTCTCGCTGGGGCCGTCCCCGACGATCACGACCCGGACGCCCGGCAGCTCGCAGACTCCGGCGAGGAGTTCGACATGCTTCTCGGGCGCCAGCCGGCCGACGTATCCGACGATCAGCTCCCCGTTGGGCGCGAGCCGCCGGCGCAGCTCCTCGTCACGCAGCTCGGGCCGGAACCGTACGGTGTCCACGCCGCGCGGCCAGAGCCGTACCCGGGGAACACCGTGCTCGGCGAGATCCCGTACCGCCGCGCTGGACGGTGCCAGGGTGCGGTCGGCCGCGGTGTGCACGGTACGGATCCGGCGCCAGGCGGCCGCCTCGCCCGCGCCCACATAGGTGCGGGCGTAGCCGGCGAGATCGGTCTGGTACACGGCGACGGCGGGGACCCCGAGCCGCGAGGCGGCCGTCATACCGCGCACCCCGAGCACGAACGGGCCCGCGAGATGGACCAGTTCGGCGCGGTGCGCGGCGATGGCCGCCGCGACGCGCCGGCTGGGCAGCGCCACCCGCACCTGGGGATAGCCGGGCAGCGGTACGGAGGGCACGCGTACGACGGGGCACGGTGCGAGGGTCTCGGCATCACCGGCGACGGCCGGGGCGATGACGAGCGGGTCATGACCGCGGGCGGCGAGGTGCCGGGCGGTCTGGAGCGCGCAGTGGGCGACGCCGTTGACATCCGGTGGGAAGGACTCGGTAACTATGACGACACGCATATTCGTGTTGTCGTCCCACCGAGCGTGTCCCTGCCAACGTGGATCTTTCCGCGTGGGGAACGTCCCATGAGCATTGGACGCGGGCGGCGCCGCGCGGGGCCGGCGCCGCGCGCGGAGGGTGAGGATCCCTTACGTTCCGTAGCACGGTGCGCCTCCCGGCGGGGGCCGTGGTGCGGTGCGCCGTCCGGCGGGGGGTGCGGTGGGTGGGTGGTGCCGGGTGCCGGGGCCTCCGGAGGCACATGTCCGGACGGCATGATTTACGGCGCCCCTGGCCGTGCGCTGGATACGGGCGTCCGGACGCCACAAATCACGCTTTAGTGTCCGAACACGCACCTCCTACGACCCCGACCCCCTCCCGCCGCGCTCCGGCCACCGGGTGGGTGGGCATGCACCGGCCGCGGTGGCCTCCCGCCGGTGGGCCCCGCTCGGGTTCCGGATCACCCCGGCCGCCTCGGGGTGCGGACCTGTTTCCGGCCGCTGTCGGCCGCCGGCTGTCGGCATCGACATGAGGCGCCCCGGAGGCGAACCGAGCCCTCAAAAAGAAGGCACGTCCGGGCCGATTCTGCTGCGGACCGCCGTTTGCACCTCGGCCTCCTCCGCCGGGTCCGCGGCCAGCCGTCGCAGGCGTTCCGCCACGCGTACGTCACCGGTCTCGGCGTGCAGCGCGGCGACCTCTCTGGTGGTCTCCTCGCAGTCCCACAGGCATTCGACGGCGAACCCGGTGGCGTAGGAGGGATCGGTCGCGGCGAGTGCGCGGGCGGCGCGGCCGCGCAGGTGCGAGGAGGTGGTCTCGCGGTAGACATGGCGCAGGACGGGAGCCGCGCAGACGATGCCGAGGCGTCCGGCGCCGTCGACGAGTGTCCACAGATGGGGGGCGTCGGGCCCGTCGGACCGTACGGTCTCGCGCAGCGCGCCGAGCACGAGGTGGGTGTCGCGGGTGCTGCCCCGGGAAGCGAGCACGCCCGCGGCGGACGCGCCGAGGGCGTCGGGCCGGTGCACCCAGCCGCGGGCCCGGTCGACGGCTTCCTCGCCGCTCATCCGCTCGAAGGCGGAGACCGCGGCGTCGGCGACGGTACGGTCCGCGCCGGTGGCGGCGGCCTCGATCAGATCGAGGACGACGGGGTCGGCGGCCTCGGCGAGATAGTGGAGTGCCGCGCACCGGGCGCCGTCGGGTCCGCTCCGGGCGGCTTCGACGATCACCGGCCGGTCCTCGGGCCCCGCGACCGCGCTCAGACAGCGGGCGGCGGGCACATGGAGCACGGAGCCGCGTTCCAGGGCCTGCTGGGCCCAGTCGAAGACGGCCCGCACACTCCAGCCGGGCCGGGGGCCGCTCGGCCGGAGCTGGCGCTGCCAGCGGTCGAACGAGCCCTGTTCACCGGCCGCCCTGATCCGGGCGCCGACCTCCAGGCGCGGATCGTCCGCCCAGAGGCGCCATGGCCGGGGCTCGAACGCGTCCCGTACGGCGGAGGCCAGTTCGGTCTCGCCCTCCGGGGTGGCGGGGAATCTGGCGAGGACGGGCAGCGCCAGTGAGCGCAGGCCGCTGTCGTCGTCGCGCAGCGCCAGTTCGTCCAGGGCCCAGGCCCAGTTGGAGCCGGTCGCCGCGTAGCGCCGGAGCAGTTCCAGGGCGTCGTGCCTGCCGTAGGAGGCCAGATGGCCGAGTACGGCGAGCGCGAGCCCGGTACGGGACTCGTCGGTGTCGAAGTGGTCCTCGGCCTGGAAGAGATGGTGCTCGACCGCGTCGAGTCCGCCGTGGAGATCCAGATACAGACGCGCGTAGTACAGCGACCGGTTCTCGACCTGCCAGTCGTGCCGGGGGTCGTGCAGTACGCAGTGGTTGAGCGCGGCGAGCGCCTCCGCGCGGGGCGCCGCGAGCGCGTGCAGCGTGCCGTCGCCGCGGCCCCTCTGCAACAGGCCGAGCAGAGTGCCGCTCGGCGCTATGACTGGATCGAACATGGGAAAAGCCTCACATCAAGCTGTTGACGCAACCGGGGTGTGATGCGGCACCGGGAGTCCGGTGCCGACCCTCTCGGGTCCAGGCCCTGTCTGCCGAACCGAACGCAGACAACGCAGACAGGGCCTATGCCCCGCGGCAACATGTTCGGCCGCCCGTCGTCTCCCGCTCAACGCAGACCATCTTCCCTGCCTCTCGTCGGTGGCCCCCTGCGGGCCCGTCGTCATGATGACCCAGCCATTTCGCCACCGCGACCACATTTACGACGTCTCTCACCTGGCTCCGAACAGCTCCAGGAGGTCCGTCTTCCCAAACATCCGCGCGGTATCCACGGCGGAGGGGGTGCCCTCCCGCGGATCCGCCCCGCCGGCGAGCAGGGTCCTGATGACCTCGTCCTCCCCCTTGAAGACCGCTCCGGCGAGCGGGGTCTGGCCGCGGTCGTTGGGCCGTCCCGCCTCGGCGCCCCGCTCCAGGAGGGCGGCGACCGCCGGCGCGTGGCCGTGGTAGGCGGCGAGCATCAGGAGCGAGTCGCCCCGGTCATTGGTGAGATTCACGGGTACACCGGCGTCGATGTACGCGGCGAGCGCCTCGGTCTCCCCGCGCCGGGCCAGATCGAAGATCCTCGTGGCCAGCTCCACCACCTCGGGATCCGGGGTTTCGCTCATGAGTGGACCGCCTTTCACGCCGTTGACCTGGTATGTACGGCTGCTGGGCGCCGTACGAGTGAACCGACAGGGTACTGCGCGCGGCGCTTACGGCAGACGGGACCTGTGGTGCTCGGGCCGGGCCGCGGCACTCCGTCGACCAGTGCAGTGAAATAGCCGATATTTCACTCACTTGCACCTTTTGTCGCATAGATACTTGCGGTGATTCTGGAAGAACTCATGGTGACTGTCCCCTCAACCAGGAGAACTCTCATGATTCTTTCCATTTCGGGCGTCGTCCTGCTCGGAATCATTGTGTTCCTCTTCTTCCGGAAGGACGGGCTCAAGGCCTCGCACGCGATGGTGTGCTCCCTGTTCGGTTTCTACCTCGCGGGCACCGCCATCGCCCCGAGCATCACGGCCGGGGGCGCCAGCCTCGCCGGTCTCCTGGGCGGGATCAAGTTCTGACCCCCGTCCCTCCCTTTTCCGCACCCCACAGGAGACAGACGTGGCCCGGCGACCACTCCCCCGCATTCTGAGCAGCGGCACCGACCGGATCGCGCGCGGCCGCGAGCTGGCCCGGACGGCCGCCGACAGCGCCACCGACGTTCTCCATCCGCTGATCACGATCACCCGTGGACTGCGGTTGCTCGCCGCCGCGGGGCGCCAGAAGTGGGCCGGTACGCCGAAGGACCGGCGGGGTCCCGCGCTGTTCCTGGTCGCGGCCTGCGTCCTGGTGACCGCGCTCATCCCCTACGGGCCGATGCTGGCCCTGATCACGGTGATGGCCGTGGCCGCCTGGCAGGGCCGTGACCGACCGCCGCCGGTGCGGACCGGGCCCGACGAAGCGGAGGTGAAACGACTCCAGTCCCTGTACGAGGCGCTGGTGCCGTATCTCTCCGTTCCCGAGGACCCGAGTCCGCTCTTCGCCCACGGCGGCGAGTGGAGCACGGCGTTCGGCGAGCACGCCTTCGACACCGAGGGGCGGATCATCCGGCTCCAGCTCACGTATCCCGCGTACTTCACCGACGGCGAGCCCGACGCGCGGGCCCGGATCGAGCAGTTGCTGTACGCCAAGTCCGGGCGCGGCCGTGAATACCACTTCGACTGGCAGGAAGAGGCCAACCAGTTGGTGATGACCGTCCTGCCGGCCCTCTCCACCTCCATCGCCGCCCAGCGTTTCGTCACCGCCCCCGGTGAGACGGTCCTCGGTTTCACCGACGACGGAGCGGTGTCGCGCACCGTGCCGGTCCTGGCGGGCGACGGGAGCCGGGACGCGCCCCCGGTGCTCTGGCGGACGGGTCCGCGCGCCACGGAGCCCCATCTGCTGGTCGCGGGAGCGCCGGGCGGCGGCGCCACCAGTCTGCTGCGCTCCCTCGCCCTCCAGGCCCTCGCGCACGGAGACGTACTGATCGTGGAGGGCAGCGGCACCGGCGAGTTCTCCTGTCTGACCGGACGCGCCGGCGTACTGGCCGTCGAGTGCGGACTGGCCGGCGCGCTCTCCAGTCTCGAATGGGCGGCGAACGAGACCGAGCGGCGGCTCATCACCGCCAACAACGCCCGGCAGTCGGGCCGGCCCGTTCCCGAGGACGCCAGAAGGCCGCTGTGGATCCTGGTGGACCGGCCGAGTGTGTTCACGCATCTCGCGGCGGCGGACGGACGGCGTGATCCGCTGGAGCTGCTCCGGGTGCCGCTGCGCCACGGCAGGGCCGCCCATCTCACCGTGGTGGTGGCCGAGCAGCTCGACGGCCTGGACGCGCTCGACGAGACCGTGCGGACCCACACCCGGGCCCGGGTGATCCTCGGGCCGGTCTCGGCGCCTCAGGTGGAGGCGGTACTCGGGGCGCCCCCGCACACCACGCCCACGGCGGACGTCCCTCCCGGCAGGGGCTACGCGCGGCTGGGTACGGGCCCGGTGCTCAGGCTCCAGGTCCCGGCGACGCCCGACCCGTACGACGACGGGGCGAGCGCCTCGCACCGCCGCGCCGTCCTGGATCTGCTTCCGGAACCCCTCACGCGGTTCGACGGGACGCCGTCCGAACCGCCCGCGCGGGAGCGGGCCCAGGAACGGGGGCCGGAGCGGGTGCCCGAACAGGACCAGACGCCGCAGCGCGCGGCCGAGCCGCCCCCCGCGCCAGGACAGATCGGACGGCAGCTCTCGGCGGAGGGCTGAGCCGGCCGGAGCCCCCCGACGGGGACCCGTACGCCCCTCCCCGGCGTCGCGCCGAACCGTGTCGGGCCACGAAATCCGTCAGGCCACAAAGGTGCGCGGCGTGTCCGTTCCGCTGCTCGCGCCCGTCGCCACCAGGCGCGCCGCCGCCGCCAGCCGGGCCGCCGCCTCGACGGCGACCGGGCCGCCCACGGTGAACGGCAGCCGCACATACCCCTCGAACGCCCCGTCGACACCGAAGCGGGGCCCCGACGGCACCCGGACACCGACCCGTTCGCCCACCTCGGCCAGCCGGGAACCGGAGAGTCCGCCCGTACGCACCCACAGGGTCAGCCCGCCGCGCGGCACCTCGAACTCCCAGCCGGGCAGTTGTTCACGTACCGCCGCCACCAGCGCGTCCCGGTTCTCCCGCGCCTGCGCCCTGCGCAGCGTGACCGCCTCCTCCCAGCCGCCGGTCCGCATCAGCCAGTTGATGGCGAGCTGCTCCAGCACCGGGGTGCCGAGATCCGCGTACGCGCGTGCCGCGACCAGGGACCGGATCACATCCGGCGCCGCGCGCACCCAGCCGATCCGCATCCCCGCCCAGAAGGCCTTGCTGGCCGAGCCGACCGTCAGCACCGTGCTCCCGGCGGGGTCGAAGGCACAGACCCGCCGGGGCATCTCGACATCCGCGTCGAGATACAGCTCGGACATGGTCTCGTCGACGACCAGCACCGTGCCCGCCGAGCGTGCCGCGTCGACGAGCCCGCGCCGCTGGTCCTCGTCGGCGAGCGCGCCGGTCGGATTGTGGAAGTCGGCCACCACATAGGCGAGCCGGGGCGCGGCCTCCCGCAGCACCTGGCGCCAGCGCCCCAGGTCCCAGCCGGTCAGCCCCTCGGCCATGGCGACCGGGACCAGCCGGGCCCCCGCCTCCCGCATGAGCTGGAGGATGTTCGCGTACGAGGGCGACTCCACGGCGATCCGCTCGCCCCGGCCCGCGAAGAGATGGCAGATCGCGTCGATCGCGCCCATCGCGCCCGTGGTGACCATGATCTGTTCGGGCATGGTCGGGATGCCGCGCTCGGTGTAGCGGTCGGCGAGCATCTGCCGCAGGGCGGGCAGCCCGGCCGGATAGTCGCCGTGGGTGTGCGCGTAGGGCGGCAGTTCCTCCAGGGCGCCCCGCACCCCCCGGGTCAGCCAGGGCTCGGGCGCGGGCAGGGCGGCGGTGCCGAGATCGATCATCGAGCCCAGCGACTCGGGCGGCAGCGGTTCCAGACCGCGCGCGGGCAGCGGATTGCCCGCAGGCACGGCGGTCCAGCTCCCGGCGCCCCTGCGGGACTCCAGGAAGCCCTCGGCGCGCAGCGCCTCGTACGCGGCGGCCACCGTCGTACGGCTCACGGAGAGCGAGAGCGCGAGTTCGCGTTCCGCCGGCAGCCGGGCGGCCACCGGGACCCGGCCTTCGAGGACGAGCAGCCGGATGCCGTCGGCGAGGGCCCGGTAGGCGGGTGGTCTGCGGGTGCCGGGGCCCGCGGGCGCGGCCTGCTGGGTGGTGAGCTGCCGGGCGAGCTGAGCCGCGCCGACGGCCGAGGTCCACTGCGCCATGAAAATCAGTCCGCCTTCCTCGAATTGGCCATGGATGGCCTCTGTCGGCCAGCCACAGAGTGACAGGCACCAGTCCACCATCGCATCAAGGGGCCGCATCGTGTCCGTTCCGTCTGGTCCGTCTGGTTCCTCCGGCCTCTCCAGCCCCTCCGATCCCGCTGTCCCCTCTGGCCCCTCTAGCCCCTCTAGCCCCTCCAGCCTCTCCGACCCCTCTGGCCCCTCTCGTTTCTCCCGTCCCACCCGCCTCCGGGGACGCCGGCTCCCCCGCAGGGTGACGCAGCTCTCCGCCGGGCTCGCGCTGTACGGGGCGAGCGCGGCGCTGCTGGTGCGCGGCGGTCTCGGGCTGGAGCCCTGGGGGGTGCTGCACCAGGGGCTCGCCGAGCTGACCGGGCTGACCATGGGGGTCGTCTCGATCATCGTGGGCGCGGTCGTGCTGCTCCTGTGGATCCCGATCCGGCAGCGCCCGGGGCCGGGCACGGTGGCCAATGTCTTCGTGGTCGGTGTCGCGATGGACGCCACGCTCGCTCTCGTGCCCGACGCTCATGGCCCGCTCGCCCGTATCGCGCTGCTGATCGCGGGCATCGTCCTCAACGGGGTGGCCACCGGTCTCTACATAGCCGCCCGGTTCGGCCCGGGGCCGCGCGACGGTCTGATGACGGGGCTGCACCGGCTGACCGGCCGCTCGGTGCGACTGGTCCGTACGGCGATCGAGGTCGCCGTCGTCGCCACCGGCTTCGCGCTCGGCGGCTCGGTGGGGATCGGCACGGTCGCCTACGCCCTGGCCATCGGGCCGCTCGCCCAGCTCTTCCTGCGCGTCTTCGCCATCCCCGCGGCGGACGGCGGCAGTACGCCCGTCGCCGCCGGGACACCGGCAGGGGCCATACTGCGGCGGTGACTCGCGTACCCCACCCCTATCTCGACCGGCCGGCACCGATCCCGTTCGCCCATCGCGGCGGCGCGGCGGACGGTCTGGAGAACACCGCGGCGGCGTTCCGGCGCGCGGCCGGACTCGGCTACCGCCACTTCGAGACCGATGTGCACGCCACGGCGGACGGCCGGCTCGTCGCCTTCCACGACGCGACCCTGGACCGGGTGACGGACTCACGCGGCCGGATCGTGGATCTGCCGTGGGCGCGGGTGCGCCGGGCGAGGGTGGCGGGCACCGAGCCGCTGCCGCTCTTCGAGGAACTGCTCGAAGAGTTCCCCGAGGCGCGCTGGAACGTGGACATCAAGGCGGCGCCCGCGCTGGAACCGCTGGTCGAGCTGATCCGCAGGACCGGGAGCTGGGACCGGGTGTGCGTCGGCTCGTTCTCCGAGGCCAGGGTGGCGCGCGCGGCCCGGCTGGCGGGCCCGCGGCTGGCCACCTCGTACGGGGTACGGGGGGTGCTGGGCCTGCGGCTGCGCTCCTACGGGATCCCCGCCCCGGTCCGCGCCGGCGCGGTGTGCGCACAGGTCCCCGAGACGCAGAACGGCATCCCGGTCGTGGACGAACGCTTCGTCCGCACGGCGCACGCGCGCGGCCTCCAGGTCCATGTCTGGACGGTCAACGAGCCGGATCGGATGGAGGCGCTGCTCGACCTCGGCGTGGATGGCATCATGACGGATCAACTGGAAGCGCTGCGCACGGTGTTGACCGCGCGAGGAGCCTGGCATTGACCGGGCGGGGCGCCGGCACGCAAGGAACGAGGACACCCGGGGTGACCGCTGAGACCGCCGTGGACAGGGCCGACGGGGCGGCGGACCGCAGACGCGAGCAACGCGGCTGGTACTTCTACGACTTCGCGTGCTCCGTCTACTCGACGAGCGTGCTCACGGTCTTCCTCGGCCCCTATCTCACCTCGGTGGCGAAGGCGGCGGCCGACGCCGACGGCTTCGTGCGTCCGCTGGGCATACCCGTGCGCGCGGGCTCGCTGTTCGCGTACGCGGTCTCCGTCTCGGTGGTGGTGGCGGTGCTGGTGATGCCCCTGGTGGGCGCGGTGGCCGACCGTACGGGACGCAAGAAGCCGCTGCTGGCCGTCACCGCGTATCTGGGGGCGACCGCCACGGCGTGCATGTTCTTCCTGGACGGCGACCGCTATCTGCTGGGCGCGCTGCTGCTGATCGTGGCGAACGCCTCGCTCTCGGTCTCGATGGTGCTCTACAACGCGTATCTGCCGCAGATCTCCGGATCCGAGGAGCGCGACGCCGTCTCCTCGCGCGGCTGGGCCTTCGGCTACACCTCGGGCGCACTGGTGCTGGTGCTGAATCTGGTGCTCTACACCGGCCATGAGTCCTTCGGTGTCTCCGAGTCGACGGCGGTGCGGATCTGTCTGGCCTCGGCGGGTGTCTGGTGGGGCGCCTTCACGATCGTGCCGCTGCGCCGGCTGCGGGACCGGCGGGTGGCGCGGAACGGTGACGGCTCCCCCGGCGAGGGCGCGGTGGGGGCGGGCTGGCGGCAACTGACGGCCACGCTGCGGGACATGCGGCGCCATCCGCTGACGCTCTCGTTCCTGCTCGCCTATCTCGTCTACAACGACGGTATCCAGACGGTGATCTCGCAGGCCTCGATCTACGGCTCCGAGGAACTGGGCCTGGACCAGACGACACTGATCACCGCCGTGCTGCTGGTGCAGGTCCTGGCGGTCGGCGGCGCACTCGGCATGGGCCGGATGGCCAGGGTGTACGGGGCCAAACGCACGATCCTGGGTTCGCTGGCCGTCTGGACGCTCATCCTCGCGGCGGGCTACTTCCTGCCCGCCGGGACACCGGTCGCGTTCTATGTGCTGGCCTCGGCGATCGGGCTGGTGCTGGGCGGCAGCCAGGCGCTGTCCCGTTCGCTCTTCTCCCATCTCGTGCCGCACGGCAAGGAGGCCGAGTACTTCTCCGCCTACGAGATGAGCGACCGGGGGCTGAGCTGGCTCGGGCCACTGGTGTTCGGGCTGGCGTATCAGCTCACGGGAAGCTACCGGGATGCGATCATCTCGCTGGTGGTCTTCTTCGCGCTCGGGTTCGGCCTGCTGGCGAGGGTCCCGGTCCGCCGGGCGATCATGGCCGCGGGAAACCCCGTACCGGAGCGGATTTAGACGTTGAAGTGAAAGGGCGGTAGTGTACGCGTTTGGCCTGCCAGGCGGACCGTTACTGCGTGCGCGGGAATCGGAATCGCCGGGTGACATCTCCTGTTAGATGTGACAAACCGGGCGCTGGTGGGTACAACAAGGGCGGCACGACGGGCGACGCATGACTCGGAACGGGAATCTTTACCGCCGACCGGACGTTGACCGGATGACGACGACAGCGACACCTGTCCTGTGGGCGACAAGCCCGGGAGGCACGATTCATGAGTGAGCGAGCTCTCCGCGGCACGCGACTCGTGGTTACCAGCTACGAGACGGACCGCGGCATCGATCTGGCCCCGCGCCAGGCGGTGGAGTACGCATGCCAGAACGGCCATCGATTTGAGATGCCGTTCTCGGTAGAGGCGGAAATTCCGCCGGAGTGGGAGTGCAAGGCGTGTGGCGCCCAGGCACTCCTGGTGGACGGGGATGGCCCCGAAGAGAAGAAGGGCAAGCCTGCGCGTACGCACTGGGACATGCTCATGGAGCGGCGCACACGCGAGGAGCTGGAGGAGGTGCTGGCCGAGAGGCTGGCCGTCCTGCGCTCCGGCGCCATGAACATCGCCGTGCACCCGCGGGACAGCCGGAAGTCCGCCTGACCGCGTAACCACCGCATACGACAAGCGAGACAACAGCACAGAGCCGCGGGCTGCGTCACATCGATATGTGTGCCGCAGCCCGCGGCTCTTTCCTGCCGTGCCGGGCGCACCGGTCAGGGGGTCAGCGGCGGTCGCGGGCCCTGCTCGTCCTCACCGGGGTGGCGCGTGGTCCCGTCGTCGTGCTTGATGACCTCGCCCTGCACGACCTTGCCGTCCGGCCTGCGCATACGGGCCTGCTGGAAGGCGTCACCGAGGCTGCCGGGCGGCGCCGCCGCGGCCATGCGCCGCTCCAGCGACCGCTCCGCGTACCGGCTGAGCCCCGTCCGCAGCGGCGGCACGAGCAGCAGCAGTCCCGCCACATCGGTGATCAGCCCCGGGAGCATGATCAGCAGACCGCCCAGCATCAGGAAGCCGTTGCCGCCGCTGCCGTTGGCGGGCTCCGGGACAAGAGGTTCGCCGGGGTGCTCCGCCTGCTGCTTCTGCGCCCTCTGCACGGTCTCGGTCAGATTGCGGAAGGCGCGACGGCCGGCGCGCTTGATGACCACGGCGCCGAGCACGAGCGCGCCCAGCAGGAGGAACAGCACGGTCAGACCGCCCGCCGCGTCGGCCACGACGATCAGCAGCCAGATCTCCAGCACCAGCCAGGCGGCGATGCCCAGCGGAACGAAAGTGCGGGCTCGGGAGCGCTTGGGAACGGTCCGGGGCGATTGCGCGGTCGTCATACTCCCAGTGTGCCTGGGCGGGGGCCGGGACGGCGTACGGGGGTGCGGTCAGGACGGCCGGTTCCGGCCGTCGGAACCACGGCCGAGCAGACGGTTGGCGCGCGCCCCGACCCCCCACGCGGTGACCCGCCACAGCGCCTCGATCACGATGTCGCGGCTCATCTTGGAGTCGCCCAGCTCGCGCTCGACGAAGGTGATGGGCACCTCCACCACCTGACAGCCCGCCTCGACCGCGCGCCGGGCCAGGTCGACCTGGAAGCAGTAGCCCTGTGAGGCGACGGCGTCGAGGCCGATCCGCTCCAGGGTCTCCCTGCGGAACGCCCGGTAGCCGCCGGTGACATCACGGATCGGGACACCCAGCAGGACGCGGGAGTAGGTACTGCCGCCGCGCGAGAGGACCTTGCGGGTCGTGGGCCAGTTGACGACGCGTCCGCCCGGCACCCAGCGCGAACCGAGGACGAGATCGGCGTTCTTCAGGGCGGTCAGCAGCCGGGGCAGTTCCTCGGGCTGGTGGGAGCCGTCGGCGTCCATCTCGACCAGGACGCCGTAGCCGCGCTCCATGCCCCACCGGAAGCCCGCGAGATAGGCGGCGCCGAGCCCCTCCTTGCCCCTGCGGTGCAGCACCTGGACCTTGCTGTCCTCGGCGGCCAGGTCATCGGCGATCTTGCCGGTGCCGTCGGGGCTGTTGTCGTCGGCGATGAGGATGTCGGCCTCCGGCACCGCGGCGCGGACCCGGGAGACGATCGACCTGATGTTCTCCGCCTCGTCGAAGGTCGGGATGATCACCAAGGCCGTGCCGAGCGGGCCGTACCGCCTCTGACCGCCGTCGTTCACTACTGCCCCTTAATTGCCGTACGCAGGGGCACCACCATAGCGAGCGCGCGAGGGGCGCCCATCACCCTGGTCACGGGGTGTCGAAGGGGTGGGAACGATGTCCGGAGATGCCCCACGCCCCACCGCCCCCACCCCGCTCCCGGGGTCACATCGACACCCCGGCCACCGTCGGCCGCCGGCGAGTGAGCCGAAGGGGCGCGTCGGTGCCGAGAAGGAGAGCGCGCGGAGGTTCGTGAGGTACGAGCGAACCGAGCACGGTCGACTGTCGGCATCGACATGAGGCGCCCCGGAGGCGAACCGAGCCCA
>NZ_JBIASO010000031.1:0-57913 GCF_042890865.1 Streptomyces sp. NPDC002018 | reverse complement strand
ATACGACAAGCGCGGCTACATCTTCCTCGGCACCGCAACAGCGGCAGCCCTCACCATCTGGCTCCGAACATGATCGGCCGGACAAGTCCTAGGCGGCGATGACCTCGACGCCGAGCTTCGCGGCGACCTCGGGGTGCAGACGCACCGAGACCTGGTGCGAGCCCAGGGTCTTGATCGGCGCACCCAGCTCGATACGACGCTTGTCGACCTCCGGGCCACCGGCAGACTTGATCGCCGAAGCGAGGTCGGCCGGGGTGACGGAGCCGAAGAGACGGCCGGCGTCGCCGGAGCGAACCGCCAGACGCACCTTCACGCCTTCGAGGCGGGCCTTGATCTCGTTGGCCTGCTCGATGGTCGCGATCTCGTGGATCTTGCGGGCGCGGCGGATCTGCGCCACGTCCTTCTCGCCACCCTTGGTCCAGCGGATCGCGAAACCGCGCGGGACCAGGTAGTTGCGAGCGTAGCCGTCCTTGACGTCGACGACGTCACCAGCGGCACCGAGGCCGGAGACCTCGTGGGTGAGGATGATCTTCATGAGTCGGTCACCCTTCCCTTATCGCGCGGTGGACGTGTAGGGCAGCAGCGCCATCTCACGGCTGTTCTTGACGGCCGTGGCGACGTCACGCTGGTGCTGCGTGCAGTTGCCGGTGACGCGGCGGGCACGGATCTTGCCACGGTCGGAAATGAACTTCCGCAGCATGTTCGTGTCCTTGTAGTCCACGTACTGGGTCTTGTCCTTGCAGAAAGCGCAGACCTTCTTCTTAGGCTTGCGCACAGGCGGCTTCGCCATGGTGTTTCTCCTGTGTGATCAAGAAGTGGGGTACGAGCCCGCCCTAGAAGGGCGGCTCGTCCGAGTAACCGCCGCCGGAGCTTCCGCCCCAGCCGCCTCCATTGCCCCCGCCGCTCTGCGGCTGCTGGCCACCGCCGGCCGGCGCACTGGTCGCCCACGGGTCGTCGGCGGGAGCACCGCCGCCGCCCTGCTGGCCACCACCACCGGGGCCGCCGCCCCAGTTGCCGCCGCCCTGGCCGCCGCCGTAGCCGCCCTGGCCTCCCTGGCCGCCGCGACCGGTGGTCTTGGTGACCTTGGCCGTGGCGTTCTTGAGGCTGGGGCCGACTTCCTCGACATCCAGCTCGTAGACCGTGCGCTTGACGCCCTCGCGGTCCTCGTAGGACCGCTGCTTCAGCCGGCCCTGCACGACGACGCGCATGCCTCGCTGAAGCGACTCGGCGACGTTCTCCGCCGCCTGACGCCAGACCGAGCAGGTCAGGAACAGGCTCTCGCCGTCCTTCCACTCATTGGTCTGACGGTCGAAGGTGCGGGGAGTGGACGCGACGCGGAACTTCGCGACCGCCGCACCGGACGGGGTGAAGCGCAGCTCGGGGTCGTCGACGAGATTGCCGACGACCGTGATGACGGTCTCGCCTGCCATGGGTGAACCTCTCGGCGGGGATTGCTTCTGGCTGCTTGCTGCTACTCGAACCCGATGACCTCTGAGCTAGGTGCTCAGTGGGTCTCGGGACGGAGGACCTTGGTCCGGAGGACCGACTCGTTCAGGTTCATCTGTCGGTCGAGCTCCTTGACGACCGCAGGCTCGGCCTGGAGGTCGATGACCGAGTAGATGCCCTCGGGCTTCTTCTTGATCTCGTAAGAGAGACGACGACGGCCCCAGGTGTCGACCTTCTCGACCTTTCCGTTGCCCTCACGGACGACGGAGAGGAAGTTCTCGATCAGCGGGGAGACAGCGCGCTCCTCGAGATCGGGGTCGAGGATGACCATCACCTCGTAGTGACGCATGTGGAACCCACCTCCTTTGGACTCAGCGGCCACGGTCGTTCCGTGGCAGGAGGGTCGTGATGCGTAAGCAACGGTATCGGCGGCCACTGACAATCCGGCTCGCGGTGCGAGGGATCGTGTACTGGCCTGGGCAGACACCGGTGCAGACGGTACAGACTACCCGCACCGTGGCTTCCGCTTGAAATCCGGCCGCCCCCGGCCGCAATCTGTACACATCGGGTGGGTGCGACGCTACGAGGCGCCGCCTTCCGGCAATGGCCAGGAGGTGCCACATGGCACAGGCAACGCGACCGAACTCCGCCACCTCTCTCTTCTCCACGGACGGCAAGCGCCATCCCCGCCAGGACACCCTGGTCGCGGTGACGCTGGCGCTGGGACTTCTCGCCTTCTTCTCCGCCTTCTTCTACAACCTGCATCTGCTCAGCTCATGGGCCGGACTGATCGGGATCCTGGCGGGCGCGTACGGGCAGTTCATCTCCGTGACGACCCGTGAACGCTTCCTCACCATCCTCGGTCTGGGTGCCTCGGCGGTCGGCTTCTTCCTCGGAATGTCGCACGGCGGGCTCTTCGGCGGGGTCATCGGCTGACGGCCGCTGCGCACAGGGCCAGACCGGGCGCTCCATCGGCGCAGTAGGCTTCGGCGCGAGAGCCGGAGCCCCTGTATCCATGGGGACACACCTGCCGAGGAGCGCCCCGTATGAGCCTGACCCTGAGGACCATCAGCCGAGAGCAGCATCTGGCGTACATCCAGAGCCTGCCCGCGGCAAGTCACTGCCAGGTCCCGGCATGGGCTGACGTCAAGACGGAGTGGCGCTCCGAGAACCTGGGCTGGTTCGACAGGAACGAGCAGCTCGTCGGCGCCGGGCTGGTGCTCTACCGCCAGCTCCCCAAGATCAAGCGGTATCTGGCGTATCTGCCCGAGGGCCCGGTGCTCAACTGGTACGCCCCCAATCTGGACGACTGGCTCCAGCCGATGCTGGCGCACCTCAAGCACCAGGGCGCCTTCTCCGTGAAGATGGGGCCGCCGGTCGTCATCCGCCGCTGGGACGCGGGCGCCATCAAGTCCGGCATCCAGGACCCGGACGTCAAGCGCCTGCGCGATGTCGAGGCCACGCACATCGAGCCGCGTGCCTTCGAGGTGTCGGACCGGCTGCGCAAGATGGGCTGGCAGCAGGGCGAGGACGGCGGCGCCGGCTTCGGTGACGTACAGCCGCGCTATGTCTTCCAGGTGCCCCTGGCCAACCGCTCGCTGGACGATGTGCTCAAGGGCTTCAACCAGCTCTGGCGGCGCAACATCAAGAAGGCGGAGAAGGCCGGCGTCGATGTCGTCCAGGGCGGCTACGACGACCTCGCCGAGTGGCAGCGGCTCTACGAGATCACGGCCGAGCGCGATCACTTCCGGCCGCGCCCGCTCTCGTACTTCCAGCGGATGTGGTCCGTCCTGAACGCCGAGGACCCCAACCGTATGCGTCTCTACTTCGCCCGGCACGAGGGCGAGAACGTCGCGGCGGCGACGATGCTGATCGTCGGCGGCCATGTCTGGTACTCCTACGGCGCGTCCGCCAACCACAAGCGTGAGGTCCGGCCCTCGAACGCGATGCAGTGGCGCATGCTGCGGGACGCCTACGCCATGGGCGCCACCGTCTACGACCTGCGCGGCATCTCCGACTCGCTCGACGAGACCGACCATCTCTTCGGACTGATCCAGTTCAAGGTGGGCACCGGCGGCGAGGCCGTGGAGTACATCGGCGAGTGGGACTTCCCGCTCAACAAACTCCTCCACAAGGCCCTCGACATCTACATGTCGCGCCGTTAACCGCGATGATGGGCGGCGGACAGACGCGGTGGACATTTCCGTAAAGCCCTCAAGACCCCCAAGATCACCCTTACCCTTCCTCCACCGCAGCCACGAGAAAGGTTCCGGGCCGGCATGGCGCTCTCCCTCTACGTCGACACCGCGCGCTGGCGGGCGCACCAGAAGTCGGTCATCGAGCAGTTCCCGGGGCTCGTCCCGGTCTGCAAGGGCAACGGCTACGGCTTCGGCCATGAGCGTCTCGCCGACGAGACCACCCGCTTCGGCTCCGACATGCTCGCCGTCGGCACCATCTACGAGGCCGCCAGGATCAAGGACTGGTTCAGCGGTGACCTGCTGGTGCTGACCCCCTTCAGGCGGGGCGAGGAACCGGTCCCGCTGCCCGACCGCGTCATCCGCTCGGTCTCCTCCGTCGACGGAGTGTTCGCGCTGGTGGGCGCCCGGGTCGTCATCGAGTGCATGTCCTCCATGAAGCGCCATGGCGTCAAGGAGGAGGAGCTGGGCCAGCTCCACGCGGCCATCGAGGACGTACGCCTGGAAGGCTTCGCCCTGCACCTCCCGCTGGACCGTACGGACGGTTCCGACGCGGTCGAGGAGGTCATCGGCTGGATGGACCGGCTGCGCGCGGCGCGGCTCCCCCTGCACACCATGTTCGTCAGCCACCTCCGCTCCAGCGAGCTGGCCCGGTTGCAGCAGCAGTTCCCGCAGACCCGCTTCCGCGCCCGGATCGGGACGCGGCTGTGGCTCGGCGACCACGAGGCCACCGAGTACCGGGGCTCCGTCCTGGACGTCACCTGGGTCGCCAAGGGCGACCGGTTCGGCTACCGCCAGCAGAAGGCCGCCTCCGACGGCTGGCTGGTGGTCGTCGCGGGCGGTACGTCCCACGGCGTCGGTCTGGAGGCCCCCAAGGCCCTGCACGGGGTGATGCCCCGGGCCAAGGGTGTCGCTCGGGCCGGCCTGGCCACGGTCAACCGCAATCTCGCCCCGTTCGTCTGGGCCGGGAAGCAGCGCTGGTTCGCCGAGCCGCCGCACATGCAGGTGTCGATCCTGTTCGTGCCCTCGGACGCCGACGAGCCCAAGGTGGGCGACGAGCTGGTGGCCCATCTGCGCCATACGACGACCCAGTTCGACCGCCTCGTCGACCGCTGACCCGACCGCCCCGCGGCCCCCGCGTGCGCCCCGCGGCCCCCGCGTCCGCGTCCTCCCTCAGGCGCTCCCTCAGGTGCCCCTCTCCGAGCACCTGGGGAGCCCAGGAGAGCGGCAGGAGAGCGCCAGAAGCACCCACAGGGCCGGGAACGGGGGAAGAAACACGAAGGCCCGGCGCCGGCCCGGAGAAAGCTCTCACGAGCCTCCTGGGCCGCCCCGGGCCGAGCCCGTCCCTCCGGGCCCCCGGCCCGCCCCGCCCCTGCCGTCCCTGTCCCTCAGGCCGCGCCGGGCGGCCGCACTCCCCACTCCACGCGCGGCGCCTCCACCGTCCGGGCCGTGTGCTCCAGGGCCCGTCGCGCCTGTCCGAGGACGAACACGTCCTTCGCGCCGTCCAGCACGCCGCCCGAGGGATCGTCCGTACCGTCCGTCCGCACGCCGTCCCGCTCGGGCAGCAGAGCGTCCCGTACGACCATGGCGCACAGATACAGCGTCCCGGCCAGATGCAGGGCGATGGCGAGCTGGTACCCCTCCGCGGGCAGGCCCTTGTGGGCGTCGCCGCTGGTCGTGTACGCGAGGTACATCCAGATGCCCAGGTAGTACATGACCTCGCAGGTCTGCCAGATCAGGAAGTCCCGCCAGCGTGGCCGTGCCAGGGCCGCCAGCGGAACGAGCCACAGTACGTACTGCGGCGAGTAGACCTTGTTGGTGAGGATGAACGCGGCGACGACCAGGAAGGCGAGCTGCGCGAACCGCGGCCGGCGCGGGGCCGTCAGGGCCAGCAGACCGATGCCCGCGCACGCCAGCACCATCAGCACCATCGCATAGGTGTTGACGGTGTCGACCTCCAGTGACTGGCCCGTGCGCTGGGTGATGATCAGCCAGAAGGACCCGAAGTCGACCTGGCGCTCCTGGCTGAAGGTGTAGAACTTCTTCCACCCCTCGGGCGCCAGCAGCATCACCGGCAGATTCACCGCCAGCCACGCACCCGCCGTGCCCAGCAGGGCCGTCCCGTACTCCCGGAACCTCCCGGCCCGCCAGCACAGCACGAAGAGCGGCCCCAGCACCAGCACGGGATAGAGCTTGGCGGCGGTCGCGAGCCCGATGAGGATGCCGAAGGCCAGCGTCCGGCCGCGCGACCACATCAGCATCGCGGCGGCCGTGAGGGCCACGGCCAGCAGATCCCAGTTGATGGTGGCGGTGAGCGCGAAGGCGGGCGCCAGAGCGACCAGCAGGGCGTCCCAGGGGCGGCGCCGGTGGGTGCGGGCCACACAGACCGCGATGACCACGGCGCAGATCATCAGCATCCCCGCGTTGACCATCCAGTACATCTGCTCGCGGTACTGGATGGAGCCGCCCGGCGTGAGCCAGGAGGCGACCTCCATGAAGAGGCCGGTCAGTACGGGGTACTCCAGGTACTGCATGTCGCCGTTGAGCCGGTCGAAGTACGGCACCAGGTTGTCGGCGAAGCCGCGCCCCAGGTAGAGATGGGGAATGTCCGAGTAGCAGGCGTGGGTGTACTGCGAGCTGGCGCCCCGGAACCAGGCCCATTCGTAACAGGGCATCTTCTGCACCATGCCCAGGGCGAACATCCCGATCGCCACGAGGGCGACGACCCGCACGGGCGTGAGCCGGCTGCCGCCGAGCCAGGCCCAGCGTCCGACCGGGCCCCCGATCAGCTCGCTGCCGGCCGCGGCGATCTCGTCCCGCCGGGTGGGGGACACGACCGGCCGGTCCTGGTGCGCGGTTGTCTCTTCTGTGCTCGGCATGGCGCCCATCCTGCCGTACGCGGCCATGGACGCGGCGAGGGCCGCCGCACGGTACGCACAGTGGGTCTGTGCGTGACCGGTGCGACGGCCCTCGTAGCAGGCGCGTCGGACGCCGCGGGAGGACTACCCTCCGGTGCCTCCGAAGAAGCCTCCGTCGCCGCCGTTCTGGCCGCCGGTATCGGCGCCGGGGCTCGACGGGGAGTTGGTGGCACCGCCGGCGCCGCCGTTGTCCCCGCCTTGATTGCCTCCGCCGCCGTTGTCGCCGCCCTGGTTGCCTCCGCCGCCGTTGTCCTCGCAGTCCCAGAGCTGCTGGCAGGACTCGCTCGGGCTCGGCGGGGTCTCGGACGGCGTCTCGGACGGCGTCTCCGAGGGGGTCTCGGACGGCGTCTCGGACGGGGTCTCGCTCGGCGTCGGGGTCGGGCTGGCGGCGCCGCCGCCGTACCAGGCCTCACCGATCGGCTCGGGCTTCGGGAACGCCTTCGCGGGCTCGTTCTTCAGCGCCGCCGCCATGTAGTCGTGCCAGATCTCGGACGGGAACGACGCACCGTGGATGGACTCCTGGTCACCGGTGCCGTACATCTGAAGGAACTCGCGCTTCTTGTTGTTCGCGTCGTCGTCCATCCGGTACATGTCGATGGCGGTCGAGAGCTGCGGGGTGTAACCCACGAACCAGGCCGACTTGTTGCCGTCGGTGGTACCGGTCTTGCCCGCCACCTCACGCCCTTCGAGCTTGGCGTTCGTACCGGTGCCCTTCTCCACCACGGTCTTCAGGACGTCCGTGACATTGTCCGCGACCGCGGCGGAGAACGCCGTCTTCGGCGTTCCCTCGTGCTTGTAGAGGGTCCTGCCGCCCTTCTTCACCTCGGTGACGGAGTACGGATCGCGCTGCTTGCCGCTGGACGCGAACGTGGCGTAGGAGGCGGCCATGCGGATGGCGCTGGGGTCGGAGATACCGATCGAGAACGACGGCACGTCGGACTTGGTGAGAGAGCCTTCGAGAAGGCCCGCCCGGATCGCGGAGTCCCGTACCGCCGAGATACCGACGTCCATGCCGAGCTGGACGAAGGGGGAGTTGGCGGATTCCTTCATCGCCTCACGCAGATTGATGTCGCCGTACGACTCGTCCCCGTCGTTGGTCTGCAGCCACTCCTTCCCTTCCTCGTTGGTCCAGATCGAACCGTCGTAGTTCTTGATCTTCAGCTTGTTGTCGCCGTTGTAGATCGTCTTGTCCGGCGAGACCGGAGTGCGCTGGTCCAGTCCCTGGTCCGGAAGTCCCTGAGGATTGCGCACACCCTTCTCCATCGCCGCGGCGAGCACATACGGCTTGAAGGTCGAGCCGACCTGCGCACCCGTCTGGTCGGCGTTGTTGGTGAAGTGCTTGGTGGCGTCCTGACCGCCGTAGATGGCGATGATCTTCCCGGTCGCCGGCTCGACGGACGCGCCGCCGAACTGGACATGGGTGTCGGTCCTCGGACGCTTCTTGGGGTCGATGTTGGCGTCGTAGACCTTCTCGACCGCGGTCCTGAGCTGCTCGACCTTCTTCTTGTTGAAGGTCGTGTGGATCTCGTAGCCGCCCGTGGTCAACTGGTCGGCCGTGATGCCCTGGTCGTTGTTGTTGACGAAGTACGCCTTGGCGAGGTCGACCAGATAGCCGATCTGCCCGCCGAGCTGCGCGTTCTTCTTCGGCGGGTCCGGCATCGGGAACTCGGGGTACTTCGCGCGCTCGGCGGCGTCGAGGTGACCGTCCTTGACCATCTCACCGAGAATCCAGGACCAGCGCTCCGTGGCCCGCTCGGTGTTGTTCTGAGCGGTGGCGTTCGCGTCGATCTCGGTGGCCCCCGCGGGGTCGTAGTAGGTCGGACCCTTGAGGAGCGCGGCGAGGAAGGCGCACTCGCTCGGATTCAGCTTCGCGGCGTCCTTGCCGTAGTACGTACGGGCCGCGGCCTGAATGCCGTAGGCACCGCGTCCGTAGTACGAGGTGTTCAGATAGCCCGCCAGAATCTCGGGCTTGCCCATGTCGGTGCCGACCTTCATGGAGATGAACAGCTCTTTGAACTTACGGCTGAGGGTCTGGCTCTGGTCGCCGAGACGGGCGTTCTTGACGTACTGCTGCGTGATGGTCGAGCCGCCCTGCGTGTCACCGCCCATGGCCATGTTGAACAGCGCCCGGCCGATACCCATGACATCGACGCCGGGGTCGTCGTAGAACGACTTGTTCTCCGCGGAGACGACAGCCAACTGCATCGACTCGGGGATGCTCTCGATCCCCACGATCTGCCGGTTGACCTCGCCACCGGTGGCGACCATCTGGGTGCCGTCGTCCCAGTAGTAGACGTTGTTCTCGGCCTGCGACGACTTGCTGTCGTCGGGCACCTGGACCACGGCGTACGCGATCGTCCCCGCGGCGAGTACCGAGCCGACGAAGCCGATGCCGAGAGCGGTGCCCTGCTTCCAGGACGGCACCCACCGGCGCCAGCCGTACTTGCCGTAGCGCGGATAGTCGATCAGCCGCTTCTTGCCCGGCTCATCGCCGCGGCCGGGGCCTTCGGCCCCCCCGCCGCCGCCTCGCCGGCCGCCGCCGGCTCCGCCCCGGCCCGGCCCCCCGGCGTCCGGCGCGCGCCGGCGTCCGCCCCGCTGGGCGGCGCGCCTGGCCTCGGCGCGCCCGCCGTAGGGGCGCTCCTCCTCGTACGGGTCGGAGTGCGAAACCGAAGCGGTTTCCTGGGAAGGGGCAGCGCGGCGGCCTGCTGGCTGCTGGGCCGCACGCCTGGCCGCTGCACGTCCGCCACCCTGCGGCTGCGGTTGTTTGCGACGGTGCTCGCTCATCGAACGACTACTCCTCGGGCAGGCGCGGACGCCTGGAAGCGGCAGTTGAGTTCCGGTCCCCCCGAAATGAATACGGACCAGCCCGGTCGGGGGCTCATCCGGCAGACAGCCGGTAAGCCGACTGTCTTGACGCTCAGTGGCGTCATTCGGTTCCCGGTGCTCTGCATGCCGCACAGACTACGCACGGTCAAAACCCTCCGAGAGCTGAAGTTCACCTCAAATCAGGCAAGTTGCCCGATGAGAATTGTCAATGTGACGCCGTTCACCTTGACCCCACTTGTCCCAACTGCATCTCCGTTCTATCGTCAGGATGTATCGAGTCGATACATCAGAACGGCATAAGGATCCCGGACAGTGGAGGAGGCGAAGGGTGAGCAGACGCTCGGGCATCCTTGAGTTCGCTGTCCTCGGTCTCCTCCGCGAGTCCCCCATGCACGGCTATGAGCTGCGGAAACGGCTCAATACCTCGCTGGGGATCTTCCGGGCCTTCAGTTACGGAACGCTCTATCCCTGCCTCAAGACGCTGGTCGCCAACGGCTGGTTGATCGAGGAACCGGGCAGCGCTCCCGAGGACGCACTCGCCGCCTCGCTGGCGGGACGCCGCGCCAAGATCGTCTATCGGCTGACGGCGGAAGGTAAGGAGCACTTCGAGGAACTCCTGTCGCACACCGGTCCCGATGCCTGGGAGGACGAACACTTCGCCGCTCGCTTCGCCTTCTTCGGCCAGACGGAGCGCGAGGTGCGGGTGCGGGTGCTGGAGGGGCGGCGCAGCAGGCTGGAGGAGCGTCTGGAGAAGATGCGCGCCTCCCTGGTCCGTACGCGCGAGCGCCTCGACGACTACACGCTTGAGCTTCAGCGCCACGGAATGGAGTCCGTGGAGCGCGAGGTGCGCTGGCTGAACGAGCTCATCGAGAGCGAGCGGGCGGGACGGGACCAGCGACGGTCCGGCCCCGAGAGCCCCGCCGAACGGGGAGACACACCGGGGGAAGCGGATGGCCTGCCCCGGCACCGGGACGTCGCGCCTTCCGGGGGTACGCCCCCGGGACGTCCCGGACCGCCGGATCCGTCCGCGGACACCACCACGTGAGGCCCTGCATCTCCGCAGGGTCTCATCAGAAACACTGAGATCACACAGGGAGCAAGCGGAATGGGTTCGGTTCGCGTAGCCATCGTCGGCGTGGGCAACTGCGCCGCCTCGCTGGTGCAGGGCGTCGAGTACTACAAGGACGCCGACCCGGCGGGCAAGGTGCCGGGTCTGATGCATGTCAAGTTCGGCGAGTACCACGTGTCGGACATCGAGTTCGTGGCCGCCTTCGACGTCGACGCGAAGAAGGTCGGTCTCGATCTCGCGAACGCCATCGGCGCCAGCGAGAACAACACCATCAAGATCTGCGATGTGCCGACCACGGGCATCACCGTCCAGCGGGGCCACACGCTCGACGGTCTGGGCAAGTACTACCGCCAGACGATCGAGGAGTCCCCCGAGGCGCCGGTGGACATCGTCCAGACCCTCAAGGACAAGCAGGTCGACGTTCTCGTCTGCTACCTGCCCGTGGGGTCCGAGGCCGCCGCGAAGTACTACGCGCAGTGCGCCATCGACGCCAAGGTCGCCTTCGTCAACGCCCTTCCGGTCTTCATCGCCGGCACCAAGGAGTGGGCGGACAAGTTCACCGACGCCGGTGTCCCGATCGTCGGTGACGACATCAAGTCCCAGGTCGGCGCCACCATCACGCACCGCGTCATGGCGAAGCTCTTCGAGGACCGGGGCGTCGTCCTGGACCGCACGATGCAGCTCAACGTCGGCGGCAACATGGACTTCAAGAACATGCTCGAGCGTGAGCGCCTGGAGTCCAAGAAGATCTCCAAGACGCAGGCCGTCACCTCCCAGATCCCCGACCGCGACCTGGGTGCGGACAATGTCCACATCGGCCCGTCGGACTATGTCGCCTGGCTCGACGACCGCAAGTGGGCGTACGTCCGCCTCGAAGGCCGAGCCTTCGGTGATGTCCCGCTGAACCTGGAGTACAAGCTCGAGGTCTGGGACTCCCCGAACTCTGCGGGTGTCATCATCGACGCCGTGCGCGCCGCGAAGATCGCCAAGGACCGCGGCATCGGCGGCCCGATCCTCTCGGCCTCCTCGTACTTCATGAAGTCGCCGCCGGTCCAGTACTTCGACGACCAGGCGCGGGAGAACGTCGAGAAGTTCATCAAGGGCGAGGTCGAGCGCTGACGCTCGTCCCCCTCCCTGCGAGAAGGGTCTCCGGGCAAGCCGTCCGGTGACCCTTCTCGTATCTGCCGTCGAGCCATATGTGACGCTGACCCACATGCCTGTCGGACGTGATCTGCGCGTACTCCTGCGCCTCAGTGCTTTCCGCCGGCTGCTGGCGGTCCGGCTGCTGTCCCAGGCGGCCGACGGGGTCTTCCAGGTCGCGCTCGCCACCTACGTCGTCTTCTCCCCCGAGAAGCAGACCTCGCCCACCGCGATCGCCTCCGCCATGGCGGTGCTGCTGCTGCCGTACTCCCTGGTCGGCCCGTTCGCCGGTGTGCTGCTCGACCGCTGGCAGCGCCGCCAGGTCTTCCTGTACGGCAATCTGCTGCGGGCCCTGCTGGCGAGCTGTACGGCGCTGCTGATCCTGGCCTCGGTGCCCGACTGGTTCTTCTATGCGTCGGCGCTGTCCGTGACCGCCGTCAACCGCTTCGTTCTCGCCGGTCTCTCGGCCGCTCTGCCGCGCGTGGTCGACGACGAGCGTCTCGTCCTCGCCAACTCCCTCTCCCCGACCGCCGGTACGCTCGCCGCCACCTCGGGAGGCGGCCTCGCCTTCGCCGTACGGCTGACCGTCGCGGACTCCGACGCCGCCGTGATGCTGCTGGGCGCCACCCTCTATCTGTGCGCGGCCCTCACCTCGCTTCTGCTGGCACGCGAACTGCTCGGTCCCGAACAGGCGCTCGCGCACACCCGGCTGAGGGCCGCCCTGGCCTCCACCGCGCGCGGACTCGCGGGCGGACTACGGCATCTCGGGGAACGGCGGACGGCCGCCCGCGCGCTGGCCGCCATGACGGTGCTGCGCTTCTGCTACGGGGCGCTCACCGTGATGGTGCTGATGCTCTGCCGGTACGCCTGGACCGACCGGGACTCCGACGGGCTGGCGCTGCTCGGACTCGCCGTGGCCGTCTCCGGCGCGGGCTTCTTCGTCGCCGCCGTACTGACACCCTGGGCGGCGGGCCGGCTCGGGCCGTATGGCTGGATGGCGCTGTGCGCCGGCGCGGCCGCCCTTCTCGAACCCGCCCTGGGGCTGCCTTTCGCCCCTGTACCCACCCTCGTGGCCGCCTTCGTTCTCGGGCTGATCACACAGGGCGCGAAGATCGCCACGGACACGGTGGTGCAGACGGGGGTGGACGACGCCTTCCGGGGCCGGATCTTCTCGCTCTATGACGTCCTCTTCAATGTGGCCTTCGTCGGCGCGGCCGGGGTCGCCGCGCTGATGCTGCCTCCGGACGGCCGGTCGGTGCCACTGGTGCTCACGGTCGCCGTTCTCTATGCGGCCGTCGCCGTCGCCCTCACACGCCGACGGCGATGTTTCACGTGAAACATCGCCGTCGAAGGACCCGGAGACAGACGGAGGGCGGGTCATGTTTCACGTGAAACATGACCCGCCCTCCGTCGTATCGCACCGTCCCGCCACGCCGTCTACTGCTGAGCGGCCCACCACTCCTTGAGGACGGCCACAGCCACATCGCGCTCCATCGGCCCGTTCTCCAGCCTCTGCTCCAGCAGGAAGGTGTAGGCCGCGCCGATCACCGGCCCCGGGCCCACGCCGAGGATCTCCATGATCTGGTTGCCGTCCAGATCGGGCCTGATCGCGTCCAGCTCCTCCTGCTCCTGGAGCTGGGCGATGCGCTCCTCCAAACCGTCGTACGCGCGGGAGAGAGCACTCGCCTTGCGCTTGTTGCGCGTGGTGCAGTCCGAGCGGGTCAGCTTATGGAGCCGGTCCAGCAGGGGGCCGGCGTCACGCACATACCGCCGCACCGCCGAATCGGTCCATTCGCCCGTCCCGTAGCCGTGAAAGCGCAGATGCAGCTCCACCAGTCGCGAGACGTCCTTCACCAGATCGTTGGGGTACTTGAGCGCGGTCAGCCGCTTCTTGACCATCTTCGCGCCGACGACCTCATGGTGGTGGAACGAGACACCGCCGTCCTTCTCGAACCGCCGCGTCCTGGGCTTGCCGATGTCATGGAGCAGAGCCGCCAGCCGCAGCACCAGGTCAGGACCGTCCTGCTCCAGATCGATGGCCTGCTCCAGGACCGTCAGCGAGTGCTCGTACACATCCTTGTGCCGGTGGTGCTCATCGCTCTCCAGCCGGAGGGCCGGCAGCTCCGGAAGCACCCGGTCGGCGAGCCCGGTGTCGACGAGCAGCGCCAGCCCCTTGCGCGGGTACGCGGAGAGGACCAGCTTGTTCAGTTCGTCACGCACCCGCTCGGCGGAGACGATCTCGATACGGCCGGACATGGCCGCCATGGCCGCCACCACATCCGGGGCGACCTCGAAGTCCAACTGCGCGGCGAACCGCGCGGCCCGGAGCATCCGCAGCGGATCGTCGGAGAAGGACTCCTCGGGGGTGCTGGGGGTTCGCAGCACCCGGGCGGAGAGGTCCTCCAGCCCGCCGTGCGGATCGATGAACTCCTTCTGCGGCAGCGCGACGGCCATCGCGTTCACCGTGAAGTCCCGGCGTACGAGGTCCTCCTCGATCGACTCCCCGTAGGACACCTCGGGTTTGCGCGACGTCCGGTCATAGGCCTCCGAGCGGTACGTCGTCACCTCGATCTGGAAGCGCTGATCAGCGTCTCCCACCCGAGCGTCCTTCTGGATGCCGACCGTGCCGAAGGCGATCCCCACCTCCCAGACCGCGTCCGCCCAGGGCCTGACGATCTTCAGGACGTCCTCGGGACGGGCATCGGTGGTGAAGTCCAGGTCGTTGCCGAGCCGGCCGAGAAGGGCGTCCCTGACCGAGCCGCCGACCAGAGCGAGACCGAATCCGGCATCCTGGAATCGGCGCGCCAGATCATCGGCGACGGGGGAAACCCGCAGCAGTTCACTGACCGCGCGGCGCTGCACCTGACTGAGTGCGCTGGGACTGACTTCATTGGCGTTCGGCACAACAGAAAAGGGTACGTGCCGTGGCTGCCCCGAGCGGCCCAGTTTCGGGCTCTCCCGCCTCCGATGCGGGGGATTCCGGCGGCGCATGAGATTCTTCCGATCATGTGGAGCAGTCCCCAGCACTTCGCCACAGCGCACATCGTTACCATGCGTGGACGCAGGAATCGACAGACCACCGACGGCAGCAAACGATGGCAAGGGACGGGCGAGCGCGTGGCGGAGGCGGCAGACTTCCAGGGGATGGTTCACTCTCCTGCCCGCCGGTGGCTGCGGCGCACAGCCTCCCTGGTCGCCGGAGCGCCGCTCCTGGCGGGCCTCCTGGCCGGCACAGCGGCTCCCGCGGCCCACGCGGCCGCCACCGCGCCGGCGGCCACCGGATCGCGTACGGTCTCTGTGGCGCTCGACACACTGACCCCCGGGGCACCGGTGCAGGGCGACACCCTCACCGTCTCCGGCACGGTGACCAACAAGGGCAAGAAGACCGTCACCGATGCCCAGGTGGATCTGCGGGTGGGTCCGCGGCTGTACGGCAGGACCGCCATCGACGACGCCGCGGCGCGCTCCGGCGGATCCACCGGCGATACGGCCCCGCTCGGCGGCAAGTACAGGGTCACCCTGCCGAAGCTCACCTCCGGGATCCCCCAGGACTTCACCCTCTCCGTACCGGTCAACAAGCTCGGGCTCGACGACGAGGGCGTCTACCAGCTCGGTGTCTCACTGACCGGTCAGACCTCCTCGGCGCCCTACGCCCAGATACTGGGCATCCAGAACACCTTCCTGCCCTGGCAGCCCGAGGCCACCGAGAAGAGGACCGAGTTCACCTACCTCTGGCCACTGATCTCGTCGACCCATCTCTCCGCGGAGACCGGCTCGGACGATCAGCAGACGCCTGTCTTCGAGAACGACGACCTCGCGGAGGAGCTGGCTCCCGGCGGGCGGCTGGAGCAGATGGTCTCCCTCGGCAACCAGCTTCCCGTCACCTGGGTCATCGATCCCGACCTGCTCGCGACCGCCGACGCGATGACCCGGAACTACCAGGTCAGGAACGGCAAGGACACCGTCCCGGGCACCAACCAGGCGATGGCCGTCAAATGGCTCAACGAGCTGGAGAAGGCGGTACAGGGCCGCAAGGTCGTCGCCCTGCCGTTCGGGGATCCGGATCTGGCGTCCCTGGCCCACCGCGGCAAGGATGTTTCCGGCGCGCTCAGCCATCTTCAGCCCGCCACGGATGTGGCCGGGAAGACCGTGGAGACCGTCCTCCATGTGAAACCGTCCGTCGACTTCGCCTGGCCCGTGGACGGCGCGATCGATCCCTCGATCGTCGATGTGGCGACCTCGGCGGGCGCCCACAATGTCATCACCCGCAGCGACAGCCTGCGGGACAACCTGTCGTACACCGCCGACGCCGCACGGCCCATCGGCGGCGGGACGACGGCCGTGGTCGCCGACGCGCGGCTCTCCACCGCCTTCCAGGGCGATATGACGGTGACGGGCAGCTCCACCCTCGCGGTGCAGAAGTTCCTCGCGCAGTCGCTGGCCCTGACCCTCCAGGAGCCCGACAACCAGCGCAGCATCGTGGTGGCCCCGCAGCGGATGCCCACGGCGGCCCAGGCACAGTCCATGGCACGGGCGCTGCGCGGACTGGACACCGAGCGCTGGACGGAACCGTCCGACCTGCTCACCGCGGCCTCGGCCACGCCCGACGCCGACGCCACCACCAAGGTTCCCGGCTCCGGCCGGTACCCCAAGAAGCTGCGCGGCCAGGAGCTGCCCACCCAGGCGTTCCTCGACATCCAGCGGACCCAGAGCCGCCTCGACAACTTCAAGGCCATCCTCAGCTCACCCGACCGGGTGGCCGCCCCCTTCGGCAACGCGATCGGCCGTGCGGTGTCGACGTCCTGGCGCGGCGACCGCGATGCGGCGAAGCCGTACCGCAAGTCGGTGGAGGTGTATCTCCGGAGCCTCACCAACGAGGTGCAGCTCATCCCGAAGTCCGTCCTCACCCTCTCCGGCCGCAGCGCGACCATCCCGGTGACGGTCCAGAACAAGCTGGTCCAGGGCGTCCAGAATCTGACACTGCGCCTCACGTCCGACAAGCCGACGCGCCTCAAGCTCGACAGCGGCAAGGGCACGGCGGAGCGGCCCATCAGGATCGACGGCGGGCACAGCCAGTCGGTGAAGTTCACCGGCGCGGGCAATGCCAACGGCCCGGTCCAGGTGACCGCGCAGCTCTACACGGAGGACGGCAAGCCCTACGGCAGCTCCATGACCTTCCAGGTCAGGGTCTCCGAGATCACGGCCACCGTGATGCTCGTGATCGCCGGCGGTGTGCTGCTGCTGGTCCTCGCCGGTGTCAAGATGTACAGCCAGCGCAAGCGGGCTGTGGCCCGGAGGGCCGCCGCCCGGCCCGCGGACGACGGCACCGGCACCGCCGGCGAGCCCGACGCCGACGGGGCGGAGGACCTAGACGACGCCGAGCGCACGGGCGGCTCGCGGGCCGCGGAGCACACGGAACCCGAGCAGCCGAGTGACCCGACACCGGACACCGCACCGGAAAGCGCGGACGCGTCGGGCACGGGTGAGAAAGTGGACCGTTGAGCGATGTCGTGGCCGGTCGGCCGGGGACGATGAGGTGGGGTAACCATGAACGCGCCGTACGACGGTGACCGCGGACAGGGCGCGGGCGGCGATCCGGCAGGCCAGGTTCCGCCTTCCGCGCCGCCTGCCCAGGATCCCTATGTCCAGGAGGCCTACAACCAGGACCCCTACTGGGCGCAGGACCTCTCCGCGCAGGATCCGGTGACCGAGGCGCTGTACGACCGTGCCTCGCATCCGCCGCCGCCTCCGGGCACCTATCCGGACCCGCAGACGATGTACCAGCAGCCGCCCGCGCAGCGGCACGCCCCGGACCCCCGGGTCTGGGCGCAGACCCCGCCGCCCGAGCCCTCCGGCCCCTCCCGCCGTCTCCCGTACGGGGACGACCCGAGGACCACCCAGTACACAGGCGTCGACGACCTTGTCTCCTGGGCCGGTGACGAGGCCCCGGAGCAGGACGCGTTCGCGCATCTCTACCGCGACCAGCAGGGCACGGGACAGACCCTCACCGAGCCGGAACCGGTGGCCGCGCCCGCCCCGCCGCCCCCCGCGAAGAAGCAGGGCAAGGCCGCCGGTCTGCTCAAGTCGAGCGCCGTGATGGCCGCCGGCACGCTGGTGTCCCGGCTCACCGGCTTCGTCCGCAGCCTGGTGATCACCGCGGCCCTGGGCGCCGCGCTGCTCGGTGACTCCTTCACCGTCGCCTACACCCTGCCGACGATGATCTACATCCTCACCGTCGGCGGCGGCCTCAACTCTGTCTTCGTACCGCAGCTCGTGCAGGCGATGAAGAACGACAAGGACGGCGGCGTCGCCTACGCCAACCGGCTGCTGACCCTCGTCATGGTGGCGCTCGGCGCGATCGTGGCCCTCGCCGTGTTCGGGGCACCGCTGCTCGTACGGCTGATGTCGGACACGATCGCCAGCGATCCCGCCGCCAACAATGTCGCGGTCACCTTCGCCCGCTACTGCCTGCCCACGATCTTCTTCATGGGCGTGCATGTGGTGATGGGTCAGATCCTCAACGCCCGCGGGAAGTTCGGCGCGATGATGTGGACCCCGGTCCTCAACAACATCGTCATGATCTCCACGTTCGGTCTGTTCATCTGGGTGTACGGCACCGCCGCCGACTCGGACATGACCGTCCGGACGATCCCGCCGGACGGTGTGCGGCTGCTGGGCATCGGCACGCTCCTCGGCCTCGCCGTCCAGGCCCTGGCGATGATCCCGTATCTCCGCGAGACCGGGTTCCGGTTCCGCCCGCGGTTCGACTGGAAGGGCCACGGCCTCGGCAAGACGGTCAAGCTGGCCAAGTGGACCGTGCTGTTCGTCCTCGCCAACCAGGCCGGCGTGCTGGTCGTGACCCAGCTCGCCACCGCCGCCGGTGAAGCCTCCGGCAAGGACGGCACCGGCATCCTCGCCTACAGCAACGCGCAGTTGATCTGGGGCATGCCACAGGCCATCATCACCGTCTCGGTCATGGCCGCGCTGCTGCCCCGGATCTCCCGCGCCGCCCACGACGGCGACCCGGGCGCGGTGCGCGACGACATCTCCCAGGGGCTGCGCAATTCGGCGGTCGCCATCGTCCCGATCGCCTTCGCGTTTCTCGCGCTCGGCGTTCCGATGTCCATCCTGATGTTCTCGTCCAGCGGCCTGGAGTCGGCACGGTCCATGGGCTTCATCCTGATGGCGTTCGCCCTCGGACTGATCCCCTACTCCGTCCAGTACGTCGTGCTCCGTGGCTTCTACGCCTACGAGGACACCCGGACCCCCTTCTACAACACCGTCATCGTCGCCATCGTCAACGCCGCGGCGTCGGCAGGCTGCTATGTGGTGCTGCCGGCACGCTGGGCCGTGGTCGGCATGGCCGCCTCGTACGGTCTGGCCTACGCGGTCGGCGTCGGGATCGCCTGGCGCAGGCTGCGGAACCGGCTGGGCGGGGATCTGGACGGCGGCCGCGTCCTGCGTACGTACGCCCGGCTCTGCCTGGCGTCCGTCCCCGGGGCCCTGGCGGCCGGCGCGGTCGCCTACGTCGTCCTCAACGCGCTCGGCGGGGGCGCTCTGGCCTCGCTGGTGGCACTGGTCGGCGGTGGCGTCGTGCTGCTGGGCATCTTCTTCGTCGCCGCGAGGAAGATGCGGATCGAAGAGCTGAACTCCTTGGTCGGTATGGTGCGCGGACGCCTCGGCCGGTAGAACGGCGCGGCCGAGCACAACCATCGTCGGCTGCCGCGTGTCGTGCATAGCGTCCGACTGTGGGCACAATTGGCTTGGCTGTTGGATAGCGCGCAACGGATGGGGAGGCAGGAGCGACGGTGGCGGAACGTAGCACGGCTGCCGTCGACGTGGCCGACAACAGCGGCGATGAGCCGCTGACCGCCAAGGCGGACAAGGCCACGGCCGACGGGGTGGCGAAAGCCCAGGACACGGCGGAGGAGTCCGCCCCGGACACGGGCAGCGAGCGTCAGAGCTCCGTGCCGGGGATCGCGACGCCCGAGCTGCACAGCGGCCACAAACTCGCGAGACGTTACCGGCTGGAGGAGTGCGTCACCCGTCTGGACGGTTTCAGCAGCTGGCGTGCCGTGGACGAGAAGCTGCGCCGGGCCGTCGGTGTGCATCTCCTCCCCGCCGACCACCCACGGGCCCGTTCCGTGCTGGCCGCGGCCCGCTCCGCCGCGCTGCTCGGCGACCCGCGCTTCGTCCAGGTCCTGGACGCCGTCGAGGAGAACGACCTCGTCTATGTGGTCCACGAGTGGCTGCCGGACGCCGTGGAGCTCACCGCTCTCCTCGCCTCGGGCCCGATGGAGGCCCATGACGCCTATCAACTGGTGAGCCAGGTGTCCCAGGCCATGGCGGCGGCCCACCGAGAAGGTCTCGCCCATCTGCGGCTGACCCCCGGAGCGGTCCTGCGGACGTCCAGCGGTCAGTACCGGATCCGCGGTCTCGCCGTGAACGCCGCGCTGCGCGGTATCCGCGCCGACCGGCCGCAGCGCACGGACACGGAAGCCATCGGAGCACTCCTCTACGCGGCGCTGACGCAGCGCTGGCCGTACGAGACCGATGCCTACGGTCTCTCCGGCCTCCCCAAGGGCGTCGGGCTGATCGCCCCCGACCAGGTGCGCGCGGGAGTCCACCGCGGTCTCTCGGAACTCGCCATGCGGGCCCTGATCAATGACGGCGCCACCGCGTCCCGTCAGGAACCGCCGTGCACCACCCCGGACGAGCTGGCCGCCGCGATCGCGGAGATGCCCCGTATCCGCCGGCCCGAGCCGACCTTCACGGCTCCGCCCGAATACCAGCGCACCACCTACCAGCAGGGCACCTACGGACGCACACAGGCCGGTCTCGGAACGGTGCCCATCCCGCCGGTGACGCCCCCGCCGCCCCCGCTCCAGAGCCGTACCGGCAAGGCGCTCAAGTGGACCGTCGCCGCACTCCTGATCGCCGCCCTGGGCCTGGGGAGCTGGCAGGTCGCCGACCGCCTCCTGGACACTACGCAGAACGAGACCCCTCCCACCGAGACGACCACCGGGGACGGGGACAAGGCCCTCACACCCGCGAAGCCCCTGCGGATCGCCGACGCGACGGAGTTCATGCCCAGCGGGGCCGGGATAAAGCCCGAGCTCGTCCCGAACGCCGTCGACGGAAAGACCGACACCTCCTGGATCACGCTCCAGTACAGGGGCTCCGCCAACTTCGGCAACCTCCCGAACCGCAAGGACGGCAGCGGAATAGTCGTTGATCTCGGCAGCGTACGGAGCGTGTCCGGCATCGACCTCGACATGTACCGCGCCGGTCACACCGCGGAAGTCCTCGCCGCCGGCCCGGACACATCGGATCCGACCGGCCTCTCGGACTTCTCGCAGCGCCTCACCAAGCTGGAGACGGTCGGAAAGACCCTGAAGCGCACGCTCGACAAGCCCGTGCGAACCCGGTACGTATTGATCCACATCACCGAACTGCCCAGCGATGGATCCGCGTCCCTCTTCCGGGGCGGTATCTCGGAAATCAAGATCACCGGCTGACCGGATCCGGGGGAGCCGACCGGACCGGGGGAGGGGGCTCACCGTTGGACGATGTCGCACTCGGCGACTCAAGTGACCAGGATTTGCTGAGCGCTCATGTCTCAGGCCACCCCCATGCCTTCGGGGAACTGGTACGACGCCATCGTGACCGGCTCTGGGCCGTCGCCCTGCGGACGCTCGGTGACCGGGAGGAAGCAGCAGACGCGGTACAGGACGCTCTGGTCTCCGCCTTCCGGGCGGCCCACACCTTCCGCGGCCAGTCCGCCGTGACCACCTGGCTGCACCGGATCACCGTCAACGCCTGTCTCGACCGCGCACGCAAGGCCGCCTCCCGCAAGACCTCTCCCATGGACGACACGGAGCGGCTGGAGCAGCTCCTGGAGCCGCACGAGTCCGCGGAAGCCCCCGCCGAGCGTCAGGACCTCCACCGTGAGCTGCTCGCCGCACTGGCCAAACTCCCCGTCGATCAGCAGGCGGCTCTGGTGCTGGTCGATATGCAGGGCTACCCGGTGGCGGAGGCCGCGGCGATCCTGGGCGTCCCCACCGGAACGGTGAAGAGCCGCTGCGCACGGGGCCGGGCCAGACTGCTTCCCCTGCTCACTCATCTACGCGCGGACAGCAGGGATAACAGCGATCCCAGCCGGGGAAGGAACCGGACGCCAGGGGCATCCGTCCCACCGGCATCAGCACCAAGGGATTCAGGACCGAGCGATCCTGCTGGAGTGAAGGGCGGAGGTGGGCGCGCATGACATCGACGGCCGACATGACTCAGCACCCGGATGTCTCGGAGATCTCCGACCTGGCGGAAGGCCTGCTGCCACCGGCCCGTGCGGCCGATATAAGGAACCATCTCGACGGCTGCGCGCTCTGCGCCGATGTTCATGAGTCCCTCGAAGAGATCAGAGGGCTGCTCGGCACCCTGCCGGGACCGCCACGCATGCCGACCGATGTCGCGGAGCGCATTGATGCCGCCCTGGCGGCGGAAGCGCTCCTGAATGCGACCGCGCCCGACGAGGCCGCTCATGTTTCACGTGAAACATCGCACCCCTCCGGGACATCCGCCACGCCGGACACCCGCTCCGCCACAGACGTTCCCTCCGCCGCAGACTCTCCGGCAGCACCAGCGGAGCCCTCCGCGCCGGATGCTTCACCCATGGACGCCCTACGGGCCGACCGCCCGGCCGGACGACCGAGGGCGGCCACCGGGCCCGGCCGTACCGTGGCGGCGCGCCGTCGCCGCCGCACGGCCGTACTGGGGGCTGTTCTCGGCACAGCAGCCGTGGGGGTGAGCGTCCTGCTGCTCCAGTCGATCAGCTCTTCGGGCACCGACACCGCCGACAAGCAGGCAGGCTCGACGATGAGCGCCACCAAGAGCGACAGCGAAGAGTTCACCGAGGCCCGGCTCCAGAGCAGTGTGGACACGCTGCTGGCCTCCGGCTCGGCAGCGGACCCCGGGGCCAAACAGCCGGAGAGCAGGCAGGGCGGCTCTCCACGTGACGGGGGCCCTTCGAACTCACCCCTTTTCCAGCCCATGGCCGTGGTGCCGCCCTGTATCGAGCAGGGCATCGGCCGCACCGAGCCGGTTCTCGCCGCGCAGGAGGGCGTGTACGAGGGCAGCCCGGCCTATCTGGTGGTCCTGTCGCACTCCACCGACAGCAGCCAGATCCAGGCGTATGTGGTCGATGCCACCTGCGTGGGCAGCCCCTCCCCGACCGAAGGAAAGGTCCTGCTGACGCACGCCTACCCTCGCCGCTGACAGCACCTGCCGTGCTGCGGGGATCCTCGGGGAATGCGGGACCCGTAGGATCCGTTGGATGGGGTGAAAGTCGTTGATCCGGCCCCAGTAGGCAGTCTGCAGAGACGAGGAAGAATCCCGTGAGCGACGTCCGTAATGTGATCATTATCGGCTCCGGGCCCGCCGGCTATACGGCCGCGCTGTACACCGCGCGCGCATCGCTGAAGCCGCTGGTCTTCGAGGGCGCCGTCACCGCTGGTGGTGCGCTGATGAACACGACCGATGTGGAGAACTTCCCAGGGTTCCGCGACGGCATCATGGGTCCGGACCTGATGGACAACATGCGGGCGCAGGCGGAGCGCTTCGGCGCCGAGCTCGTTCCGGACGATGTCATCTCCGTCGACCTCACCGGTGACATCAAGACGGTCACCGACACGGCGGGCACGGTGCACCGGGCGAAGGCCGTGATCGTCACGACCGGCTCCCAGCACCGCAAGCTCGGCCTGGCCAACGAGGACACTCTCTCCGGTCGCGGCGTCTCCTGGTGTGCCACCTGCGACGGCTTCTTCTTCAAGGACCAGGACATCGCCGTGGTGGGCGGTGGCGACACCGCGATGGAGGAAGCCACCTTCCTTTCGCGCTTCGCCAAGTCCGTCACGATCGTCCACCGCCGGGACACGCTGCGTGCCTCCAAGGCCATGCAGGACCGCGCCTTCTCCGACCCCAAGATCAAGTTCGCCTGGGACAGCGAGGTCGCGGAGATCCACGGCGACCAGAAGCTCTCCGGTCTGACCCTGCGCAACACCAAGACCGGTGAGCTCTCGGCTCTCCCGGTGACTGGTCTGTTCATCGCGGTGGGCCACGACCCGCGGACCGAGCTGTTCAAGGGCCAGCTCGATCTGGACAGCGAGGGCTACCTCACCGTCGACGCCCCGTCGACACGGACGAACCTCTCCGGTGTCTTCGGCGCCGGTGATGTCGTGGACCACACCTACCGCCAGGCCATCACCGCCGCGGGCACCGGCTGCTCCGCGGCTCTCGACGCCGAGCGCTTCCTCGCCGCGCTCAGCGACAGCGAGCACGCCGCCGAGCCGGAGAAGACCGCCACCGTCTGACCGCCCTACCGACCCACACCCCATTAACAGAAGGAGGCCGCCGTGGCCGGCGACCTGAAGCATGTGACCGACGAGTCGTTCGAGCAGGATGTCCTCAAGAGCGACAAGCCCGTACTGGTGGACTTCTGGGCCGCCTGGTGCGGACCCTGCCGCCAGATCGCCCCGTCGCTCGAAGCCATCGCGGCCGAGCACGGTGACAAGATCGAGATCGTCAAGCTCAACATCGACGAGAACCCGGCCACCGCAGCCAAGTACGGCGTCATGTCCATCCCGACGCTGAACGTCTACCAGAACGGCGAGGTCGCCAAGACCATCGTCGGTGCCAAGCCCAAGGCCGCGCTCGTGCGTGACCTGGAGAGCTTCATCGGCGAGTAGTCACACGGCAGCCGCCGGCCGGCTCCAATGTTTCACGTGAAACGGGTCCATTCCCCCGGACGGGGGAATGGACCCGTTTCTCTTCGGCGCTTCGGCGCTCCGCTCAGAGCGGTCGCAGTGCCGGCTCCTTCTTGACCACGCCCAGCAGCCGGTCCAGGGCCAGCTCCACATCCTCTTTCCAGGAGAGGGTGGTCCGCAGCTCCAGCCTCAGCCGTGGATGCCTGGGGTGGGGACGTACGGTCTTGAAGCCCACTGCCAGCAGATGATCGGCGGGCAGTACACAGGCCGGCTCCTTCCAGCGGGTATCACCGAATGCCTCGATCGCCTTGAATTCCCGCCGCAGCAGATCCTTGGCCACGGTCTGCACCAGCACGCGGCCAAGCCCCTGTCCTTGATAGCCCGGCTTGATCCAGGCGGTCATGAGCTGCGCCGCGTCCGGAGAGACAGGGCTCGTCGGGAAGGCCAGGGAGCGCGGCACATAGGCCGGGGGCGCGTAGAGCACAAACCCCACCGGCAGATCGTCGACGTACACGACACGGCCGCAGGACCCCCACTCCAGCAGGACGGCCGAGATCCAGGCTTCCTTCTCCGGCTCGGACCTGCCGGCCTTTACCGCCGCTTCCCCGCTGACCGGATCGAGCTCCCAGAAGACACACGCACGACAGCGCGGGGGGAGATCCGCAAGGTTGTCCAGCGTGAGCGGTACGAGCCGACGCCCCATGAAGGCTGTTCTCCACTTCCTTCGCCTGCCCTGTCACCAGCGGCTGGCAGCACACTCCGCTCCCGAAGCAGGCCGCCCACAAAGCCGCCGATGACTCCAAGACTCAGCCCCGCCGACACCAGTTGACTGCGGCTCACCGATCGCATGGCCCCCGCTCTCCTTCTGAGGTCATCAAGGTGGATGCGCCATACCAGAACGCATCGTATCCACCCAGAGCCCCCTGGCACACCGAGGGACAGCAAAGGGCGGGCTGTGTTCCGGTAAGCATGGAACACAGCTCGCCCGTGAGCAGCGCGAGAGCCTCAGCTCTCGTCGTCGTCCTCTCCGGCCTCCCCCGAGAGTCCCTTGTCCAGGACGCGTCCCTCGCCGGGAGCGAGCGTGCCGAGAATCCGTTCCAGATCGTCCATCGAGGCGAACTCGACCACGATCTTTCCCTTCTTCTGGCCCAGATCGACCTTCACCCGGGTCTCGAAGCGGTCCGAGAGACGCGACGCCAGATCGGTCAGCGCGGGCGACAGCCGGGCACCGGCCCTCGGTCCCTTCGCCTTGGGCGCACTCTGCGGACGTGAGCCCATCAGGGTCACGATCTCCTCGACCGCGCGCACCGAGAGCCCCTCGGCCACGATGCGATGCGCCAGCCTGTCCTGCTCCTCAGAATCGTCCACCGAGAGAAGCGCCCGCGCATGACCGGCCGACAGCACTCCGGCCGCGACCCTGCGCTGCACGGGGGGAGAGAGCCGGAGCAGCCGCAGCGTATTGGAGACCTGCGGGCGGGAGCGCCCGATCCGGTCGGCGAGCTGGTCATGCGTGCACTTGAAGTCCTTGAGCAACTGGTCGTACGCGGCGGCCTCTTCCAGCGGATTGAGCTGGGCCCGGTGCAGATTCTCCAGCAGCGCGTCGAGCAACAGCTTCTCGTCGTCCGTGGCGCGGACGATCGCCGGAATACGCTCCAGCCCCGCTTCACGGCAGGCCCTCCAGCGCCGCTCACCCATGATGAGCTCATAGCGCTCCGGTCCCACCTGCCGTACGACGACGGGCTGGAGGAGCCCCACCTCCTTGATGGAGGTGATCAGCTCGGCCAGGGCGTCCTCGTCGAACACCTCACGCGGCTGCCGGGGGTTCGGCGTGATGGAGCCGATCGGCACCTCGGCGAAGTGTGCCCCGGCGGCGGCCGCCGGCTCGGGCACCGCCTCGGACTCCGGTGTCACCGTCTCCGCTTCCGGTGCCACGGCGGCCTGCGGCAGCGAGGTCACCTTGGCGGCGGCCACACCACGGTCCGCGGTCAGTACCGGCCCCGCTCCGGGAGCCGCCGAGGCCGCTCCTGGAGAGGGCACCGGCTTCTCCTGCGGAGCGGCAGGAATCAGCGCACCGAGCCCACGCCCCAATCCCCTACGTCGCTCGCTCACTGGATCCCCTCCGACATACTCTGCTGACTGTTCTGGCTGCCCACATGGGCCTGCTGGGCGTCATAGTGCACCCCGACCCCCCTCAGCGCGATTTCGCGGGCGGCTTCGAGATAGGACAGGGATCCACTGGATCCTGGATCGTACGTCAGCACCGTCTGGCCATAGCTCGGTGCCTCCGAGATACGTACGGACCGAGGGATGCTCGTCCGCAGCACCTCCTTGCCGAAGTGACTGCGCACCTCCTCCGCCACCTGCGAGGCGAGCCGGGTCCTGCCGTCGTACATGGTGAGCAGGATCGTCGAGACATGCAGTGTCCGATTGAGATGCCCGCGCACCAGGTCGACGTTCCGCAGCAACTGGCCGAGTCCTTCGAGTGCGTAGTACTCGCACTGGATAGGAATCAGCACCTCCGCGCCCGCGACCATCGCATTGACGGTGAGCAGGCCGAGCGAGGGCGGGCAGTCGATCAGGATGTAGTCCAACGGCTGCTCGTATGCCTCGATCGCCCGCTGAAGCCGGCTCTCCCGGGCCACCAGCGACACCAACTCGATCTCCGCACCGGCGAGATCGATGGTGGCGGGAGCACAGAAGAGGCCTTCGACGTCCGGGACGGGCTGGACCACCTCGGAGAGGGGCTTGCTCTCCACCAGGACGTCATAGATCGAGGGAACTTCGGCGTGATGGTCGATACCGAGCGCCGTGGAGGCATTGCCCTGCGGATCGAGGTCGATCACCAGCACGCGCGCGCCATGGAGCGCGAGCGAGGCGGCAAGGTTGACCGTGGTCGTGGTCTTCCCTACGCCGCCCTTCTGGTTGGCGACGACCATGACACGCGTCTGCTCGGGCCGGGGCAGACCTTCGCCGGCTCGGCCCAGGGCCTCCACCGCCAGTTGGGCAGCGCGGCCAATGGGGGTGTCGTCCATCGGGGGCGGTGTTTCACGTGAAACATCCTCCCCCGCCGACTCGGTGCGGGGACCGGGGACCGGATCGGTCATCGGTCCCGCGATGTTGGCGTCGGACCGCAAGGATTCACTCTCCTCGACTTCAGACTCGCAATGGAGAGAGCCTGCCATGCTTTCGGGGTCGTGAACCAGCGAGGCCCGTGGTTCTGTGGATGAATCCACATCTGTGGACAACCCCGCCCCTCTTACGAGGGGCTTTCGGCCACGTGGGGTGGAAGCCTCGCGGCCACGGCCGATGATTCCCTGCAGCAGTGAGCGACGTTTCACGTGAAACACGATGCACGCGCCGCAGGTCTAGCGGGTCACGACACTCCGCACTGCCTGGGCAGGGGAGCTTGTATGGAGCACCACCGGCAGGCGGCGCAGCCAGAAGGGCTCAGCGGCGTCGCCGCGCACGACCGGCTCGGGCGGCCTTGGCCCGCTTCGTCGCGAACCGCACCCCACCGGGGCTCTCCCCGACTTCTACCCGCACCACCGTGGCCAGCGGATCGACGATACCCTCTCCGACCTGGAGCACCGAGGTTTCCACGACACCGAGCTTGCTCAATGCCGCTCGGGCCCCCTTGATCTCCTCCTCGGCCGTGTCGCCCTTGAGCGCCAGCATCTCGCCGTACGGACGGAGCAGGGGCACCCCCCAGCCCGCCAGACGGTCCAGCGGAGCCACCGCCCGCGCGGTGACCACATGCACCGGCTGAAGCGTGCCGAGGACCTCCTCGGCACGGCCCCGCACCACCGTCACATGGTCCAGGCCCAGCAGCTCGACCACTTCCTGAAGAAAATTGGTCCGCCGCAGCAGCGGCTCCAGCAACGTGATCTTCAGATCCGGCCGTACCAGTGCCAGCGGGATCCCCGGGAGCCCCGCCCCCGAACCGACGTCGCAGACCATCACGCCCTCGGGCACCACCTCGGAGAGCACCGCGCAGTTCAGCAGATGCCGCTCCCACAGCCTCGGTACCTCACGTGGACCGATCAGGCCGCGCCTGACCCCCGCGTCCGCCAGCAGTTCCGCGTAGCGGACAGCCTCCGGGAAGAACTCACCGAAGACAGCACGCGCAGCGTCCGGTGCAGGGGGAAGCTCTGCTGCCTCCGTCACGGAAACCGTCCTTCCATACCGAACCACCGACCGGTGGCGACTAACAGGCTGACAAAGACCGGCCCCGCCTGCGAAACAGACGGGGCCGGTATGCGATGGACCGGTCAGACCGGGAGCACCACGACGAAGCGCTGGGGCTCTTCGCCCTCGGACTCACTGCGCAGACCCGCGGCGGCGACCGCGTCGTGCACGACCTTCCGCTCGAAGGGCGTCATGGGGTTCAGCTTCACCGGCTCACCGGTGCTCTTCACCTCATCCGCGGCCTTGGCACCCAGCTCGGCCAGCTCGGTGCGCTTCCTGGCCCGGAAGCCCGCGATATCCAGCATCAGACGGCTACGGTCCCCGGTCTCCCGGTGGACCGCGAGCCGCGTCAGCTCCTGAAGCGCCTCCAGCACTTCACCGTCACGTCCCACCAGCTTCTGCAGATCCCGGCCGCCCGAGTCGCTGATGATCGAGACCGCGGCCCGGTCGGCCTCGACGTCCATGTCGATGTCGCCGTCAAGATCAGCGATATCGAGCAGACCTTCGAGGTAGTCGGCCGCGATCTCCCCTTCCTGCTCCAGGCGGGTCAGGGTGTCGCCTCCCTCGGCGGCGGAGATGGTGCCTTCCGTCACGGATGGACTCCTTCTTACTTCTTGGACGGGTGCTTGGGCCGCTGCTGGCCCTTACGCTGCCCCGACTTGGCTTGGCGTGGGGAACCGGCGGCGGGCTTGCCCGTCGGCTTGGACGTGGTGTCCTGCGGCTCGTCCTTCTTCTGCAACGAGGTCTTCGCCAGGTCGTCGGCGGCCTCGGAGTCCTTTGTCTCCGTACCCGGCTGGGCGGCGGCTGCGGCCTGCCGCTGTGCCTTGGTCTGGCGCTTGGGCTGCTGGCGCCTCACCGCGCCGCCGGCCTCGGTCTCGGCGGAGGCGGTGTCGCTCTTGATCACCGTGCCGTCGGCCTGGGCGACCAGACCGACCTTGGCCAGGCTGCTGACGAACTTGCGCTCGTTGTCGTTGCGGTCGGGCCCCTTGGCCACGATCGCCTTGACGACATTGCGCTTTCGTCGGGACCGGACCTCGCTGTGGGAGGTGATGCCCTTCAGCAGACGCTGGAGGTACTGGTCCTGTGCCTTGCTGCCCGGCGTCGGGTTCTGGTTGATCACATACATCTGCTGGCCCATGGTCCACACGTTGGTGGTCAGCCAGTAGACGAGCACACCGACGGGGAAGTTGATGCCCGTGACGGCGAAGATCAGCGGGAAGATGTACATGAGCATCTTCTGCTGCTGCATGTACGGCGTCTTGACCGTCAGGTCGACGTTCTTGGTCATCAGCTGGCGCTGGGTGTAGAACTGCGATGCCGACATCAGAACGATCATGATCGCGGTGACCACGCGTACATCGGTCAGGGAGGCGCTCAGGGACGCGACCTTGTCACTGCTGTCCGTGAACTTGGCGGCCAGCGGGGCGCCGAAGATATGCGCCTGACGCGCGCTGTCCAGCAGCGACTGGTTGATGACGCCGATCGTCTTGCCACTCGCGATGCTGGAGAGCACGTGGTAGAGGGCGAAGAAGAACGGTGACTGCGCCAGGATGGGAAGACAGGAGGAGAGCGGGTTGGTACCCGTCTCCTTGTACAGCTTCATCATCTCTTCGGACTGACGCTGTTTGTCGTTCTTGTAGCGCTCCTGGATCGCCTTCATCTTCGGCTGGAGCACCTGCATGTTCCGGGTCGACTTGATCTGCTTCACAAAGAGCGGAATCAGACAGATCCGGATGAGCACCACCAGGGACACGATGGACAGTCCCCAGGCCCAACCCGTATCAGGGCCGAAGATCGTCCCGTACAGCGCGTGGAACTGGACAATGACCCATGAAACAGGTGTGGTGATAAAACTGAAGAGACTGGCAATCGTGTCCACTAATCAGGCTCCTTGAGCTTTGGGCGAGGTCTCTGCGGCTGGACCGGGAGTGTCGGGGGCCGATCCCCCGGAAGGCACGCCAGCGCCGGAGTGCCCGTCCTTGCTGCCGCGCCACGTATTGCGCAGCAGTTCGTGCCATCGTGGGCGTTTACGCGGTGGGACATGATCCACACCGCCCGGCGACCACGGATTGCACCGCAGAATGCGCCAAGCGGTCAGCGCCGTGCCTTTCACCGCGCCATGCCGGTCGATGGCCGTGTATCCGTAGTGCGAGCACGACGGGTAGTACCGGCAGACGGGCCCCAGCAGCGGGCTGATCGTCCACTGGTACAGCTTGATCAGAGCCAGTAGCGGGTATTTCATCGCGTGCCCCCTCCCAGCAGCCGCCGGAGAGCGGCATCCAGGTCTCGGGCCAGTTGTGCATGGTCGGCGTCACCCGCTCCGGGCAGCGCCCGTACGACAACCAGGCTACCGGGGGGCAGCTCGGGCAATCGTTCGCGTATCAGATGACGGAGTCTGCGCTTCACCTGGTTACGTACGACGGCGCCGCCCACGGCCTTGCTTACGACGAAACCCGCACGCGTCGGGGAGGCGCTCTCCCCAGGCGCGTGCGGGTCCATGGCACCGCTACGTAGATGGACGACAAGAAGCGGGCGTCCGGCCCTGCGTCCTCGGCGTACCGCGGTCGCGAACTCCTCGCGCCGCCTCAGCCGATTCTCGGTAGGCAGCACGTCATGACCTGATGATGATCAGGCGGACAGACGGGCGCGACCCTTGCCACGGCGGGACGCGAGAATCGCGCGGCCGGCACGGGTACGCATCCGCAGCCGGAAGCCGTGGGTCTTGGCGCGACGACGGTTGTTCGGCTGGAAGGTGCGCTTGCTCACTCGGGGGCTCCAGAAATGATGGGTGTGATGCGGGACATCGCCTGGCTGTCACCGTGCGCCCACGAGTAGCTCGCGTTTACGCCCGAGTGCACCGCTTCACAACCACAGATCGTGATCTTTGCCCATCGGAGGCAGGCGGCAGCAGCCATCGACAACTCGACCTGGTCACGGTACGCGCGGCTACGCCATCCGGTCAAACCAGCTCCGTGCCGGACTCCATTGTGCACAGGCTGTGGACAACAACTTGAACCGCGTGGGTCGCCCTGACTACCGTGGCTGAACTCCGGCTTCATTTCCTGCCGGTCTTCCCACCCCGTCCCGAGAACCACACATTCGTGGGACCTGCGAGAGAGCGTGCCTTGTGGCTGATGTACCTGCCGATCTTGCCGCAGTGTGGCCACGAGTGCTGGAGCAGCTCCTCAGGGAGGGCCAGCAGGGCGTCGAGCCCAAGGACAAGCAGTGGATCGAACGCTGCCAGCCCCTCGCACTCGTGGCCGACACCGCCCTGCTCGCCGTACCCAACGAGTGGGGCAAGCGGGTCCTGGAGGGCCGGCTCGCCCCCCTCATCAGCGAGACCCTGAGCCATGAGTGCGGCCGCCCCATCCGGATCGCCATCACCGTCGACGACTCGGCGGCCGAGCCCACACCGCCGGCCCCCGCCGTGCCCCAGCAGCACCGCTACCAGGGACCGCCGCGCGACGACCAGCGGCAGAGCGACGGCTACGACGGCTACGGACACCGGCCGCAGGACGACGGGATGCCCTCGGTCCGCCCGGCCTACCCGGACTACCAGCAGCAGCGTCCCGACCCCGGCTCCTGGCCGCGGACCCAGGAGGACCTGTCCTGGCAGCAGCCGAGGCTCGGCGGCTACCAGGAGCACGATCCGTACGCCACCGTCCGCCCCCAGCAGCCGCAGCACGACTACCGGGGCCCCCAGGGGCTCGATCCGTCCCCGTACGAACAGCGCCCCGACCGGCACGACCTCCAGGACCCCCCGCCGGGGCGCCACGGAGGCGGTCACGGCGGAGGTCCGCACAGCGGTCCGCGCGGCGGCGCGCCGGGACCGCTCGGCGCCCAGCCCGCCCCCGCGCCGGGACCGGGCGAGCCGCACGCCCGGCTCAACCCGAAGTACCTCTTCGACACCTTTGTGATCGGCGCGTCCAACCGGTTCGCGCACGCGGCGGCGGTCGCCGTCGCCGAGGCGCCGGCGAAGGCGTACAACCCGCTCTTCATCTACGGGGAGTCCGGGCTCGGCAAGACCCATCTGCTCCACGCCATCGGGCACTACGCCCGCAGCCTCTATCCGGGCACGCGCGTCAGATACGTCAGCTCGGAGGAGTTCACGAACGAGTTCATCAACTCGATCCGTGACGGCAAGGGCGACACCTTCCGCAAGCGCTACCGCGATGTCGACATTCTGCTGGTCGACGACATCCAGTTCCTGGCGAGCAAGGAATCGACGCAGGAGGAGTTCTTTCACACCTTCAACACGCTCCACAACGCCAACAAGCAGATCGTGCTGTCCTCGGACCGGCCGCCCAAGCAGCTCATCACCCTCGAGGACCGGCTGCGCAACCGCTTCGAGTGGGGGCTGACCACCGATGTGCAGCCGCCCGAGCTGGAGACGCGTATCGCGATCCTCCGTAAGAAGGCGGTGCAGGAACAGCTCAACGCGCCGCCCGAGGTGCTGGAGTTCATCGCCTCCCGGATCTCGCGCAACATCCGTGAGCTGGAGGGCGCGCTCATCCGGGTCACGGCGTTCGCCTCGCTCAACCGTCAGCCGGTGGATCTCGGTCTCACCGAGATCGTGCTCAAGGATCTGATCCCGGGCGGCGAGGACTCGGCCCCGGAGATCACCGCCGCCGCCATCATGGCGGCCACCGCCGACTACTTCGGGCTGACGGTGGAGGACCTCTGCGGTTCCTCACGGAGCCGGGTGCTGGTGACGGCCCGGCAGATCGCGATGTACCTCTGCCGGGAGCTGACCGATCTCTCGCTGCCCAAGATCGGTGCGCAGTTCGGCGGCCGCGACCATACGACCGTGATGCACGCGGACCGGAAGATCCGCGCGCTGATGGCCGAGCGGCGCTCCATCTACAACCAGGTCACCGAACTCACGAACCGCATCAAGAACGGCTGACACGGCCGGGCCGGCCGGCCCGGCACGGCCGACGCGACGCCTGCCGACGAAGGGCGCCCGGAACACCGTACGACGCGGTCCCCGGGCGCCCTTTCCCATGCCCGGAAGCACCCCCGGAAGCGACGCCGGAAGCGACTCAGGAGTGCCCTGAAAATGCTCCGCAGACGCTCCGGAGGCGCCCCGGGGAGCGCCCTGGAGGGCTCCCGACGCCGTGCCGCGGGCCTCCAGGCGGCCCCGCCGGCGTGTCGGCGGGGCGTCAGGTCTGTTCGAATCCGGGGTGGACCAGGGGTCTTCTCCACAGATCGGGGAGCGATCTCCCGTCCACAGCCTGGGGACCGGGAAGTTGTCCAGACTGTGTCCACAGCCCCACCCGCCGAAGATCGATCGGACCAGGTCAGGCCCCTGTGGAATTGTGGCTGACGCCTCTCCACAGACTGTGGACGAAGAATTCGTCCACAGGGCGCGGCGGCGGTTGTCCACCGGCGGCCCACAGGCTGGCCCACGTTGCCCACAGCCTGTCCACATCCCTGTCCACTGTTCGGCAACGAAACATCCCGGATCGCTGAGTCGAGTGAAAGGCGTCACACCAACAAGGCCGATTGGGCTGTGGGGAACCTGGGTAAAGCTGGGGACAGGGTTGGGGAGAAGTACCTGTGTCCTGTGCATCGGGTGTGCACAACTTTCGGCCGTCCACAGAACCGCCGAGTTGTCCACCGTGCCCACCCACAGGGTCGGTGGACAAAAAATCGGGTCTGACCTGGGAAAACGACGTTATCCACGGTTTCCACAGGCCCTACTACTACTCCCACTTAGAGTTACCGGTGAATCCGCTTGGAAGCGGGGCCTGTGCACAACTCGGCCCCGGAGCGCCCGGTGCCCGTCGTCCCGACTTGACCCGCGGCAGCAACGACTGTCGGCGCCGTACGTCAGACTGGTCCCCGGCATCACAGCCGACGACGAAAGCCAGCAGGGCGAGCCAGCAACAGCAGGAGGCGGTTCCGGTGAAGATCCGGGTGGAGCGCGATGTACTCGCGGAGGCGGTGGCCTGGGTGGCCCGCAGCCTCCCGGCCCGTCCGCCGGCGCCCGTACTTGCGGGCCTTCTGCTGAGGGCGGAGGACGGCGCTCTCAGCTTCTCCAGCTTCGACTACGAGGTCTCGGCGCGGGTCTCGGTGGACGCCGAGGTCGAGGAGGACGGCACGGTCCTCGTCTCCGGCCGGCTCCTCGCCGACATCTGCCGCGCCCTGCCCAACCGTCCCGTGGAGATCTCCACGGACGGTGTACGGGCCACGGTGGTCTGCGGCTCCTCGCGCTTCACCCTCCACACACTCCCCGTGGAGGAGTACCCGGCGCTGCCGCAGATGCCGACCGCCACGGGCACCGTCCCCGGTGAGGTCTTCGCCTCGGCCGCCTCGCAGGTCGCCATCGCCGCGGGCCGTGACGACACGCTGCCCGTGCTGACCGGCGTACGGATCGAGATCGAGGGCGACACGGTCACCCTGGCCTCGACCGACCGCTACCGCTTCGCGGTCCGTGAGTTCCTCTGGAAGCCGGAGTCCCCGGACATCTCCGCGGTCGCCCTGGTGCCCGCCAAGACGCTGCTGGACACCGCCAAGGCGCTCACCAACGGCGACACCGTCACCCTGGCGCTCTCCGGGTCCGGTGCCGGCGAGGGGCTGATCGGTTTCGAGGGCGCGGGGCGGCGCACCACCACCCGGCTGCTCGAAGGCGATCTGCCGAAGTACCGCACGCTGTTCCCCACCGAGTTCAACTCGGTCGCGGTGATCGAGACCGCTCCGTTCGTCGAGGCCGTCAAGCGTGTGGCCCTGGTCGCCGAGCGGAACACCCCGGTGCGGCTGAGCTTCGAGCAGGGCGTGCTGATCCTGGAGGCCGGTTCCAGCGACGACGCACAGGCTGTGGAGCGGGTCGACGCGCAGCTCGACGGCGACGACATCTCGATCGCCTTCAACCCGACCTTCCTGCTGGACGGGCTGAGCGCGATCGACTCCCCGGTGGCCCAGCTCTCCTTCACCACCTCCACGAAGCCGGCACTGCTCAGCGGCCGTCCCGCCGTCGACGCGGAGGCGGACGCGGCGTACAAGTACCTGATCATGCCGGTACGCCTGAGCGGCTGACCCCACAGGTGAGTGGCCGGGTCCGGGCGTAGGCTCGGATCCGGGTACGAAATCGCCTCAACGCTTAAGGAATGCCTGATGGAGCTCGGTCTCATCGGTCTCGGCAAGATGGGCGGCAACATGCGCGAGCGCATCCGCCGCGCGGGCCATACCGTCATCGGATACGACCGCAACCCGGACGTGTCCGATGTGCACAGCCTTCAGGAGCTGGTGAGCAAGCTCAAGGGCCCGCGGGCCGTCTGGGTGATGGTGCCGGCCGGTGCCGCGACCCAGGCGACCATAGATGAGCTGGCCGAACTGCTGTCCGCGGGCGATGTCGTGGTCGACGGCGGCAACTCCCGCTGGACGGACGACGAGAAGCACGCCGTGGAGCTGGGCATCAAGGGCATCGGCTTTGTCGACTGCGGTGTCTCCGGCGGTGTCTGGGGCCTGGAGAACGGCTACGCGCTGATGTACGGCGGCACTTCGGAGCATGTGGCGCAGGTGCAGCCGATCCTCGACGCGCTCAAGCCCGAGGGTGACTTCGGCTCCGTCCACGCCGGCAAGGTCGGCGCGGGCCACTTCGCCAAGATGGTCCACAACGGCATCGAGTACGCCATGATGCAGGCCTACGCCGAGGGCTGGGAGCTGCTGGAGAAGGTCGACTCGGTCACCGATGTCCGGGAGGTCTTCCGCTCCTGGCAGGAGGGCACGGTCATCCGTTCCTGGTTGCTGGACCTCGCGGTCAACGCCCTGGACGAGGACGAGCACCTGGACCGGCTGCGGGGCTTCGCGCAGGACTCCGGCGAGGGCCGGTGGACGGTCGAGGCGGCGATCAACCACGCGGTGCCGCTGCCCGCGATCACCGCGTCGCTGTTCGCCCGGTTCGCGTCCCGGCAGGACGACTCGCCTCAGATGAAGATGGTGGCGGCACTGCGCAACCAGTTCGGCGGCCACGCGGTGGAGTCGAACGAACCGAAGAAGTGAACGGATCGTCGAGGACGTAGCGGACCGTCCGTGCGGACGAGCGGCCGCGACGGACCGACGAAGCACAGCACCGAGCCGGGGGAGGCCGACGCACACCCATGCACGTCACGCATCTGTCGCTGGCCGACTTCCGCTCCTACGCCCGGGTCGAGGTCCCGCTCGACCCGGGCGTGACCGCTTTCGTGGGGGCGAACGGACAGGGGAAGACCAATCTGGTCGAGGCCGTCGGCTATCTGGCGAGCCTCGGCAGCCACCGGGTGTCGTCCGACGCGCCGCTGGTGCGGATGGGTGCGGACCGTGCGGTGATCAGGGCCTCGGTCACCCAGGGCGAGCGTTCGCAACTGGTCGAACTCGAACTGAACCCGGGCCGCGCCAACCGGGCCCGTATCAATCGGTCCTCGCAGGTCAGACCGCGTGATGTGCTGGGGATAGTACGGTCCGTGCTGTTCGCGCCGGAGGATCTGGCGCTGGTGAAGGGGGATCCGGGCGAGCGCCGCCGGTTCCTCGATGAACTGATCACCGCGCGCTCGCCCCGGATGGCGGGGGTGCGCTCGGACTACGACCGGGTGCTCCGACAGCGCAACACCCTGCTGAAGTCCGCGGCGATGGCGCGGCGGCACGGCGGGCGCGGTATGGATCTGTCGACGCTGGACGTATGGGACCAGCATCTCGCGCGCGTGGGCGCGGAACTGCTGGCGCAGCGGATCGATCTGATCGCGGTCCTCCAGCCGCTCACGGACAAGGCGTACGAGCAACTGGCGCCCGGCGGCGGCCCGGTGGCGCTGGAGTACCGCTCCTCCGCCCTGGACGCCGTCGTCCCCGACACCTCCGCGGCCGGCCTCCCGGGCGCGGACGGGCACGCCGACGCGTCGGCGTCCGCGCATACGCGCGACGAGCTGTACGCACAGCTTCTGGCCGCCCTGGCCGGGGTGCGCAAGCAGGAGATCGAGCGGGGCGTGACCCTGGTCGGTCCGCACCGCGACGACCTGGTCCTGAATCTGGGCCGGATGCCCGCGAAGGGGTACGCCAGCCATGGCGAGTCCTGGTCGTACGCGCTGGCGCTCCGGCTGGCCTCGTACGATCTGCTGCGCGCCGAGGGCAACGAGCCGGTACTGGTGCTGGACGACGTGTTCGCCGAGCTGGACGCGCGACGGCGGGAGCGGCTCGCGGAACTGGTGGTTCCGGGCGAGCAGGTGCTGGTGACCGCGGCGGTGGACGACGATGTGCCCGGAGTGCTGGCGGGGGCCCGATTCCTGGTGGCCGACGGCGCGGTGGAGCGCGTATGACCGGCCTCGCAGGGGCAGGGCAGCCCGCGGAGCCGCCCAGGCCGCCCGGCGCCGAGCGGCCTCCGGTGCCCGAGTCCTCCGGTGTGGATCTGGCGCGGGTCGCGCTGCGCGCGGCCAAGGAGCAGGCGCGGGCGCGCGGGGCCGCCGTACAGCAGAGGAAACAGGCGAGACGGGGCGGCGGGCTGCGCTCGGGCGCGGGGGCGGACGGACGCGATCCCCTGCCCCTCGGCGCGGCGATCAACCGGCTGATCACGGAGCGGGGCTGGGAGACACCGGCCGCCGTGGGCGGGGTGATGGGCCGCTGGCCGCAGATCGTCGGTGAGGACGTGGCGAAGCACTGTGTGCCGCAGCGGTACGACGAGGGCAAGGACGAGCGGGTCCTGACGGTGCAGTGCGACTCGACGGCCTGGGCGACACAGTTGCGGCTGCTGGCGCCCCGGCTGGTGGCCCGGCTGAACGAGGACCTGGGCCATGGCACCGTACGGATGATCAAGGTCCTCGGGCCCGGTGGCCCACCGCAGCGGTACGGCCGTCTGCGCGCACCGGGAAGCAAGGGGCCGGGCGACACCTACGGCTGAGAACCCTTACGGCCGGGGGGGACGGCGTCCCGGGACCGGCCGTACGCCGCGCGCCAGCGGCTCGTACAGCTCCCGTACAGGCTCCCGCACAGGAAACCCCCGCACAGGAAGTCACCGTACGGGGAGGCGAGCGCACCGGGGAGCCGGCACCCGCCCGCACCCGTACGGGTGGGTGTGCGGAGCCGCCTTGACCCGGGGGCCGATCCGCCGTGACGGAGGACACCCCCGACCCCGCCCAGGCCCCGCCCCAGCCGCCCCACGCCTTCCGTTCCGTCCCCCGGCCCCGCCATCGCCCGGGCCCCGGCCCCCCGCTCCCGTCCGGCTTCCCCGCAGGTTCCGATCCCCGCCGAACACCCCGGTGACCTGCGGGAGCGTGCGCCGGGACCGAGCTGTCCCTCACCGTAGCGGGAGGTTGACAGCCCGAAGCGCTCAATGCCCGTGTGAGCCTCCTGTAGCCCCTTCCCGAATATGGGGAGTCGGCAGGCGCTCATTCAGGGCGGCACATGCGGACTCAGGTACCGGCAAACCCCCATTCGGGTCGGCGCTACCGGTAGACTGATGGGAAATCCCGCTGTGCTTGCGGGACACGTCGACACAAGCCGAACGACGCAGCCGCTCCCGCTAGCTCGGAGAACGGCCTGTGCTGTGCCAGAAAGGGCGCTTCGTGGCCGATTCCGGCAACCCCAATGAGAAGACTCCGTCCCCCACCACCGGGGAGAACGGCGAGGTGACCGCCTCGTACGACGGCAGTGCCATCACCGTTCTCGAAGGCCTTGACGCGGTCCGCAAGCGGCCCGGTATGTACATCGGCTCGACCGGTGAGCGTGGACTGCATCACTTGGTGTACGAGGTCGTCGACAACTCCGTCGACGAGGCCCTGGCGGGGCACGCGGACACCATCGACGTCACCATCCTCGCCGACGGCGGGGTGCGCGTGATCGACAACGGCCGCGGTATCCCGGTGGACATCGTTCCGTCCGAGAACAAGCCGGCCATCGAGGTCGTGCTCACGGTGCTGCACGCGGGCGGCAAGTTCGGCGGCGGCGGCTACGCCGTCTCCGGCGGTCTGCACGGCGTCGGTGTCTCGGTCGTCAACGCCCTGTCCTCGAAGGTCGCGGTCGAGGTCAAGCGGGACGGTCACCGCTGGACGCAGGACTACAAGCTCGGTGTGCCGACGGCTCCGCTGCTCCGCAACGAGGAGACGGGCGACTCCGGCACGTCGGTCACCTTCTGGGCCGACCCGGACATCTTCGAGACGACGGAGTACTCCTTCGAGACGCTCTCCCGCCGCTTCCAGGAGATGGCCTTCCTCAACAAGGGCCTGACCCTGACCCTGACGGACGAGCGCGAGTCGGCCAAGGCCGTCGTCGGCGCCGATGTCGCGGGCGCGGACGTCACCGAGGGCACCGCGGAGGAGCCGGCCCGTACGGTCACGTACTACTACGAGGGCGGCATCGTCGACTTCGTGAAGTACCTCAACTCGCGCAAGGGCGAGCTGATCCACCCGACGGTCATCGACGTGGAGGCCGAGGACAAGGAGCGGCTGCTCTCCGTCGAGATCGCGATGCAGTGGAACGCCCAGTACAGCGAGGGCGTGTACTCGTTCGCGAACACGATCCACACGCACGAGGGCGGTACGCACGAAGAGGGGTTCCGGGCCGCTCTGACGGGTCTGGTCAACCGGTACGCGCGCGAGAAGAAGCTGCTGCGGGAGAAGGACGACAATCTCACCGGTGAGGACATCCGTGAGGGTCTGACGGCGATCATCTCGGTGAAGCTGGGCGAGCCCCAGTTCGAGGGCCAGACGAAGACCAAGCTCGGCAACACCGAGGCGAAGACCTTCGTCCAGAAGGTCGTCCACGAGCACCTCACGGACTGGTTCGACCGCAATCCGAACGAGGCCGCGGACATCATCCGCAAGTCGATCCAGGCCGCCACGGCCCGGGTCGCCGCCCGCAAGGCGCGTGACCTCACCCGGCGCAAGGGACTGCTGGAGAGCGCGTCGCTGCCGGGCAAGCTGAGCGACTGCCAGTCGAACGACCCGTCCAAGTGCGAGATCTTCATCGTCGAGGGTGACTCCGCCGGCGGTTCCGCGAAGTCGGGCCGCAACCCGATGTACCAGGCGATCCTGCCGATCCGCGGCAAGATCCTGAACGTCGAGAAGGCGCGGATCGACAAGATCCTCCAGAACACCGAGGTGCAGGCGCTGATCTCGGCGTTCGGCACGGGTGTGCACGAGGACTTCGACATCGAGAAGCTCCGCTATCACAAGATCATCCTGATGGCGGACGCCGACGTCGACGGCCAGCACATCAACACGCTGCTGCTGACGTTCCTGTTCCGCTTCATGCGTCCGCTGGTCGAGGCCGGGCACGTCTATCTGTCGCGGCCGCCGCTCTACAAGATCAAATGGGGCCGGGACGACTTCGAGTACGCGTACTCCGACCGGGAGCGCGACGCCCTGGTCGAGCTGGGCAAGCAGAACGGCAAGCGCATCCGCGAGGACTCGATCCAGCGCTTCAAGGGCCTGGGCGAGATGAACGCCGAGGAACTGCGGATCACCACGATGGACATCGACCACCGGGTGCTCGGCCAGGTCACGCTGGACGACGCCGCCCAGGCCGACGACCTGTTCTCGGTGCTGATGGGCGAGGACGTCGAGGCGCGGCGGTCCTTCATCCAGCGCAACGCCAAGGACGTCCGCTTCCTCGACATCTGAGTCGGTCACAGCCGACGGATCTCAGCTCACGGATTCGAAAAGGCCGAAAGGAACTCTGACCAGCAATGGCCGACGAGAACACCCCTGACACACCTGACACACCCGTCCCCGATCCCGGTACCCCGGAGACCGCCACCGCCGTGGAGGGCCCGTCGCGCGTCGAGCCCGTCGGGCTCGAGACGGAAATGCAGCGCTCGTATCTCGACTACGCGATGTCCGTCATCGTGTCGCGCGCGCTGCCGGACGTACGGGACGGTCTCAAGCCGGTCCACCGGCGTGTGCTGTACGCGATGTACGACGGCGGCTACCGGCCCGAGAAGGGCTTCTACAAGTGCGCCCGTGTCGTCGGTGACGTCATGGGTACGTACCACCCGCACGGCGACTCCTCGATCTACGACGCCCTGGTCCGCCTGGCGCAGCCGTGGTCGATGCGGATGCCGCTGGTGGACTCCAACGGCAACTTCGGTTCTCCGGGCAACGACCCGGCCGCGGCCATGCGGTACACCGAGTGCAAGATGATGCCGCTGTCGATGGAGATGCTCCGGGACATCGACGAGGAGACCGTCGACTTCACGGACAACTACGACGGCCGCAACCAGGAGCCGACGGTCCTGCCGGCGCGGTTCCCGAATCTGCTGATCAACGGCTCGGCCGGCATCGCCGTCGGGATGGCGACGAACATCCCCCCGCACAATCTGCGGGAGGTGGCGGCGGGCGCGCAGTGGGCGCTGGAGCACCCGGAGGCCACGCACGAGGAGCTGCTCGACGCGCTGATCGAGCGGATCAAGGGCCCCGACTTCCCGACCGGCGCGCTGGTGGTGGGCCGCAAGGGCATCGAGGACGCGTACCGCACGGGCCGCGGCTCGATCACGATGCGCGCGGTGGTCGAGGTCGAGGAGATCCAGAACCGCCAGTGCCTGGTGGTCACGGAGCTTCCGTACCAGACCAACCCGGACAACCTCGCTCAGAAGATCGCCGATCTCGTCAAGGACGGAAAGATCGGCGGTATCGCGGACGTCCGCGACGAGACGTCCTCCCGCACCGGCCAGCGGCTGGTCGTCGTCCTGAAGCGGGACGCGGTCGCCAAGGTCGTGCTGAACAACCTGTACAAGCACACCGATCTGCAGACCAACTTCGGCGCGAACATGCTGGCGCTGGTCGACGGCGTGCCGCGCACGCTCTCCCTGGACGCGTTCATCCGCCACTGGGTGACGCACCAGATCGAGGTCATCGTCCGCCGGACGAAGTTCCGGCTGCGCAAGGCCGAGGAGCGGGCGCACATCCTGCGCGGTCTGCTCAAGGCGCTCGACGCGATCGACGAGGTCATCGCGCTCATCCGGCGCAGCGACACGGTCGAGACCGCGCGTACGGGCCTGATGGGGCTGCTCGCGATCGACGAGATCCAGGCGAACGCGATCCTGGAGATGCAGCTCCGCCGGCTGGCGGCCCTGGAGCGGCAGAAGATCGTCGCGGAGCACGACGAGCTCCAGCAGAAGATCAACGAGTACAACGCGATCCTGGCGTCGCCGGAGAAGCAGCGTCAGATCGTCAGCGAGGAACTGGCCGTCATCGTCGACAAATTCGGCGACGACCGGCGCTCCAAGCTGGTGCCCTTCGACGGTGACATGTCCATCGAGGACCTGATCGCCGAGGAGGACATCGTCGTCACCATCACGCGTGGCGGCTATGTGAAGCGCACGAAGACGGACGACTACCGCTCGCAGAAGCGCGGCGGCAAGGGCGTGCGGGGTACGAAGCTGAAGGAGGACGACATCGTCGACCACTTCTTCGTCTCGACCACGCACCACTGGCTGCTGTTCTTCACGAACAAGGGCCGGGTCTACCGGGCGAAGGCGTACGAGCTGCCGGACGCGGGCCGCGACGCCCGGGGCCAGCACGTGGCCAATCTCCTCGCCTTCCAGCCGGACGAGCAGATCGCGGAGATCCTGGCGATCCGGGACTACGACGCCGTCCCCTATCTGGTCCTGGCGACCAAGGCGGGTCTGGTGAAGAAGACCCCGCTGAAGGACTACGACTCGCCGAGGGCGGGCGGTGTCATCGCGATCAACCTCCGGGAGACGGAGGCGGGCGCCGACGACGAGCTGATCGGCGCCGAGCTGGTGTCGGCCGAGGACGACCTGCTGCTCATCAGCAGGAAGGCCCAGTCGATCCGGTTCACCGCCACGGACGACGCCCTGCGTCCGATGGGACGAGCCACATCGGGTGTCAAGGGGATGAGTTTCCGCGAAGGGGACGAACTGCTGTCGATGAATGTCGTCAGGCCCGGTACGTTCGTCTTCACTGCTACGGATGGCGGGTACGCGAAGCGAACCGCGGTCGACGAGTATCGCGTCCAAGGTCGTGGTGGCCTCGGTATCAAGGCCGCCAAGATTGTGGAGGACCGCGGATCGCTCGTCGGCGCGCTGGTGGTCGAGGAAACGGATGAGATCCTTGCCATCACCCTCGGCGGCGGTGTGATTCGCACGCGAGTCAACGAAGTCAGGGAGACGGGCCGTGACACCATGGGCGTCCAACTGATCAATCTGGGCAAGCGCGATGCCGTCGTCGGTATCGCTCGCAATGCCGAGGCCGGCCGTGAAGCGGAAGAGGTCGACGGGACCGATGACCCGGGGACCGACGAGGCGGGTACGGCCGAGGTCGTCGCCGAGGGCAATCCGCCCTCGGCCGGGGAGCACGAGGAGTAGAGCGTGAGTGGAGCCACGGGCGCCGGATCGGCCGCTTCCGGAGCGAACGGTGCCCGTGGCCCTGCCACGGACTCCCAGGGGGTAACGGTGACCGATACCCGGGGGCACAAGCCCCCGTACGAAACGTATGGCGCTGAGCAGTCGCAGTCGGCCGCGCAGCCGTATCACCCGCCGCAGGCGTATCCCTCGCCGGGCGGGGGGACCCAGGCCGGACAGCCGGGGTCCCCGCAGGGCGTGGCCGGTGCCGCACCCGCGGCCGGTGCCGCGGCCTCGGCCGTACGCAGGCCGAGGACGGGCGCGCGGACGACTCCGCGGACGCGCAAGGCGCGGCTGCGGGTGGCGAAGGCCGATCCGTGGTCCGTGATGAAGGTGAGCTTCCTGCTCTCCATCGCACTGGGCGTCTGCACGGTCGTCGCCGCTGCGGTGCTGTGGATGGTCATGGACGCCATGGGCGTCTTCTCGACGGTCGGCGGCACGATCAGCGAGGCCACGGGTTCCAACGAGAGCAACGGTTTCGACCTCCAGTCGTTCCTGTCGCTCCCGCGGGTGCTCATCTTCACGTCGGTCATCGCGGTGATCGACGTGGTTCTGGCGACGGCGCTGGCGACGCTCGGAGCCTTCATCTACAACCTGTCGGCCGGCTTCGTGGGCGGTGTGGAGCTCACGCTCGCCGAGGACGAGTGAGCAGCGGGTATCGATTTTGGGGCTGGCCCTGAAGTGCGCTAATCTTCAGGGGCAGCGCGGGGCTATAGCTCAGTTGGTTAGAGCGCATCCCTGATAAGGATGAGGCCACAGGTTCAAATCCTGTTAGCCCCACCGCGACAATCGGCTCGTACGGAAGACATCCGTACGAGCCGATTGCATTTGGCGGTTCTTCCGATCGGCTGTTCTTTCTGCCCGATGAAGGCCGGAGTTGGGTTGCGGGCAGGTCACCGATCGGTATCGGTCGGTGTGTATAGTCGGGCGGCAGAAGTCCCCTACGTCAAGGAAAGACGAGGTCGCGCGGTGAAGAAGCTTCTCCTGATCGCACTGGCCGCCATTGGCGGGCTCCTCGTGTACCGCCAGATCCAGGCGGATCGCGCCGAGCAGGATCTGTGGACGGAGGCGACCGACTCCGTGCCCGCAGGTTCGGGTGTGTAAGACCCAACAGTCCTGAGACGAAAGCCCCGGCCGCCGAGCGGCCGGGGCTTCGTGCCGCTCGGGCCCGCCGATTGGTTCACTGGCGCGAATTGATCGCTTGCGTGAGCAAAGCGTGTGGGTGGGCGGGTGTGGGGGGACAGCGGCGCGACCGCCGGGGCAGGATGGACGGGCGCCGCGCCCGCCGCGGCGCGGAGCGGCCGAGAGGGCGAGGGGAAGCGCGTGAAGTGGCAGCGCAGCAGGGGCCGGGTGGCGTCGGCCGGGGCGGCGGCGATGTGCGCGGTGGCGGCGCTCTGCGCCGTGGTGGCGGTGCCGGAGCGGGCCTGGGCGGCGGAGCCCAGTCCCTATGTCTTCGACCCGGAGGCGCGGCGGATCGAGGGAGCGGCGACCACGAGTGACGCGCGTCCGCTGGACTCGGGCGCCACCTACCGGGACTCGATCGAGCCCGGCGGCACGCTGGTCTACCGGCTGGATCTCGACGCCACGGCGAACGCCTATGTTTCGGCGGTGGCCGTGCCCCCGCTCGGTACGACGGTCGCCTACGGGGACCGGATCAAGGTCTCGCTCCAGGACCGCCGGGGCGGCGACTGCAGCTCCAACGACGCGCAGTTCGGCTCGGCCGGGCGGTTCCCCCGGCCGCTCGCGGCCTACGCGTACCGGACGATCGAGAACGGCGCGCGCTCCTGCCAGGAGGCCGGTCCGTACTACGTCGTCGTCGAGCGGACCGGTGAGAACACCTCCACGCCCGAGCCGTGGGAGCTGGAGATCCGCCATGTCACGGAGCCGGGGCTCACGGCGAGCGGCCCGTCCGAGGCGCCTTCCGAGTGGCCGAGCGCCTCCCCCGCCCCGGCCGGGGGCACGCCGAGGGAGCGGGAGGGCGGCACCAGCTTCTTCGACGCCGAGGCACTGGCCGACGGCGAGTGGACGGCACGGATCGAGCCGGGTGAATCGCTCTTCTACAAGGTGCCGGTGGACTGGGGACAGCAGCTCTTCGCCGGCGCGGATCTGGGCAGCTCCGACGGCAGGGGTTTTGTGAGCGGCGCTCTGACCATGTCCCTCTACAACCCGGCGCGGGGACTCGTCGACAGCACCGGCTCCATGTCGTACAACGGCAAGCAGAAGACGACGGCGCTCGATCCGCTGCCGCCGGTGGCGTACGAGAACCGCTTCGGCTCCCGCACGGGCGACAAGGAGATGCGCTTCGCCGGCTGGTACTACCTGAGGGTCAGTCTCAATCCCCAGGTGGGCGAGGAGTTCGGTGACAAGCCGTACGGGCTGACGATGCAGGTGAACGTCGAGGGGCGGGCCACCGCCGGTCCGGGGTACGACGGGCCCGCGGGCGACTTCGCGGTGAGCGGCGGCGGTCCGGGGGATCCGGGCGGCGTGAGCGGGGACGGCGGCACGATGGCGCTGGTCGCGGCGGGCGGGATCGGCGCGGGCACGGTGCTGGTGCTGGGGCTCGGCGTCTGGACGCTGCTCGCACGGCGGGCGGAGCGGCGACGGGGACGCGGTCCGGGCACGGGCACGGGCACGGTGGAGATGCCGACCCAGACCACGCCGCCCACCCAGCCGACGCGCTCGTACGGGCCGCCCTCGGCCTGGTAACGAGCCGCGGGGAACAGCGGATCCGCGAAGAACAGGACAGCCGGGGGACAGGGCAGCCGGGGTCAGATCCGGGTCAGCGCCCAGAAGCCCACGGCGAAACAGGCCAGGGCCAGCAGCAGAACCGGGACCGTCACCTTCGGGGGCGGTCCCGGCCGTTTCCTGGGCGCGTGGTGGGCCGGGGCGCGCACCGCCGCCGGCGCGTGCGGAACCGGCTGCGGCTGCGGCTGAAGAGGGACCTGGGGGCTCTGGGCGGTATACGGACGGGTGTGGGGCTGTTCGTACCGGGCCGCCGCGGTCGGGGCCTGGGACAGGTCGGGCGGCGGTGTGTGGGGCGGGGAGTAGGGGGAGACCTGATGCGCCGGCGGGGAGGCGGGGGGAGCCGACGGCTGCACCGGGTGCGAAGGGGCCGGAGCCTGCCGGCTCGGCTCGGGCCGGCCCGGCTCCAGCTCCGGCTGCTGGGGCTGGGGCTGTTCACGCCGGCCGGGCGGTGGGGGGAGATGGAAGCTGCCGGTCTCCGACATGGAGGTGGGGGTGGGGGTCGGAGTGATGGGCTGGGAGGCGGGCGGCTGCGCTACGGAGGCCCCGCCGCCGGTCGGAGAGGCCGTACGGGGGTCGGTGGACGGATCGGCGTGCGGGCCGGAGTGCGGATCGGACGGGGGACCGGTCCGCGGGCCGGTGTACGACGGCTCCGTCCCGGTGTACGGAGGGTCCGCCGGCCGCCGGGTCTGTGGCCGGCCGGCCGACGGCGATGCCATGAGGGGCCCATCGGGACCGAACGTGGCGGGGAGCGGGCCGATCTGGTCGAAGACCTCGACCAGTTCGTCGTCGATGTCCTGCTCGGGCAGCAGTTCCACGGCCGACGTCAGGGCCTTGCGCGCGCCCGTGGCCGTACGGAACCGCGCGTGCGGGTCGGGCTGGAGCAGGCCCGCCAGGACCTGCCAGAGGGGCTCGGGGATGCCCTGGGGCGCCCCCGGGGTGCCATGGGCGAGGAAAAGCTCGACCAGGGCCCGGGAGTCCGGCTTCTGACCCTGGAGCAGATAGAGCGCGACGAGACCGACCGCGAAGAGATCGGCGGAGAAGTCGGGCTCGGCGCCCGCGAGCTGCTCGGGCGCGAAATAACCCGGTGTGCCCACCACGTAGTTGGTCTCCGTCAGCCGCGGCTCGCCCTTGCGCATGGAGATGCCGAAGTCGGAGAGCCGCAGATGGGGCCGGGCCGTACCGGTGGCCTCCAGCAGGATGTTGGCCGGCTTGATGTCGCGGTGCACGACCCCCTCCGCGTGCACCGCGGCCAGCCCGGACAGCAGTTGGTCGAGCAGGGTGCAGACGAAGCGGGGCGGCAGCGGTCCGTAGTCGCCGATGAGATGCGCCAGCGATCCGCCGCTCACCAGATCCATGGTGAACAGCACCTTGTCGTCGTCGGCGGCCCAGCTCGCCGGGGCGAGGACATGGGGGTGATCGATCCTGAGCGCCTGTTCCCGGACGAAGCGGAGAAGTGTGTGCGCGTCGCTCTGCTGGAGGACCTTCGCCGCCACATAGCGCCGGCGCCGGTGGTCCCAGGCACGCCACACGGCGCCGACACCGCCGCGTCCGACCGGGTCGATCAGCTCGTACCGCCCCGCGAAGATCTCACCCATTGCGCCGCGCTCGCTCCCAGTCGTCCCGTCCGGCGGCCCGCCGCCCCCGGCTCCCGCTCCGGCTTCTCAGCTCCCCGGCTTCCCGGTCCCGGTTCTCAGCCCCGGTTCCCGGCCCCGGCTCTCAGCTCTGGTGCGCCTCGTAGTGGGCGACCGCCTCCGCGGTGCGCCCGGCGCCGTAGACCCTGAGGAACTCTGCCAGTTCGGGCTGGGTCGGGGCGAGGGAGTCCGCCGCGTCTATGATGTCGCCGGCCGCCGCGACCGAGCGCAGCAGGGACTGGATCTCGCGGACCACCCGGCGCACGGTCGGGGCTCCCGAACTGTTCGTCGTCTGGCTGGTGCCGGTGAGGACCGAGCCGCCCTGCGACTTCTTGATCTCCTCCATCCGGTCGGTGGCCTCCCCCGCGCTGACGCTGCCGTCGGCGACCTGACCGGCCAGATCCTGCAACGCCTGGACCCGCTGGACCACCGCCGGATTGCCGATCTTCGCGCGTTGACCGCTCATCAACTGGGACAGCATCGGCGCGGAGAGACCGAGGACGGCGGCGAGCCTGGCCTGGTTCAGGCCAAGATCGTCGATGAGCCGGCGGAAGAGCGCCCCCAATGGCTCTCCGTACCAGCTTCTCTGGAGTTCTCTGGCTCTGGCAGTCGTTTCCTGCTGTGCGGCGTCCATGTGCGTCTCCCCATCGCTTCCCCATCGCGGCAGCTTCGCTGCTGCGAACCTCGTGGGGCATCTTACGGAGCGTGGTCGCGCACGGGGAGTCCCAACCTTTTGCGGGATCCCGGGGAACACCCGGTACTCTGGTTCCCGGTGATGGACGAGCCGTGCTCAGCCGCTCGGCCGTACCCGACCCGTTCCGGGGGCCTTAGCTCAGTTGGTAGAGCGCTGTCTTTGCATGGCAGATGTCAGGGGTTCGACTCCCCTAGGCTCCACAACCTCAAGGGCGCCCCGACCTGTTGAAGCAGGTCGGGGCGCCCTTTTCGGCGTTCTCGCCCGGTGATCGCGGTCCGCCCATGACGGGGTGTTACGGGACCGGTTGGACCGTACGAGTGGTGTTCATCCGAAGAGCTACGCGAGAACGGCGTCGCTCCGCGGATTCTCGAGATGCGTACACATCATGAGGAAGGTATGTAGATCGCCCAACCCGAAAGCGAGGGGTCATGGCCGCCTTCAAGGTCAAGAAGCTGTGGACTGTTTTCATCACCGCGTTCTTCGCGGTGCTCGCCTCCCTGGGGCTCACCAGCCCGGCCGCCGCCACCGGTACCGCCGTGCAGCAGCCGGCCGAGCAGCCCGTGCCGGCGCCCGCCGCCGCGCAGCCCGTCGACGCGGCGGAGGCCGCCCCGCCACGGACCACCGTGCCCAGGGCGACCACGGCACCACGCGACCGGTCGCTGCCGCCCACGATCAAGCAGCGGATCAACGCCGAGGCGCACGGTTCCTCCCCGTCGGTCCGTCATCTGCCCGAGGGCATGCCGAGCGCGGCCGACCTCGAAGCGTCGCGCGGGAACACATTCGCCGCGCATGCCGCGAACGCCGCACTCGTCGCCGCGTGAGCCTGCGGCGTTCCCGCGCTCTCCCGGCACCCGCCGCACCCGGCACACCTGTGGGGTGCCCGGAGCGACACGAGCCGGAGCGAGAACGGTCACCACGGGCCCACCGACAGGACCGGCGAGCACGGCACGCGGACCGGCCGCGTGATCCGGGGCGGTCAGCCCGCCCATGTGATCAGGGACGGTCGCCGCGCCGACGCGCCTCGGCCTCCTCCTCGGCCTGCCGGGCCTTCTCCTGGACCTCGGGATCGAGCGGATCGACCACATGGCTGCCGTCGACGGACGTCAGCGGGCCGCGCTCCGAGACCTCGGTGGCCGCCGGAGGCTCCACCAGCCAGTCCGGATTCGCCTGCTTGTCCCACCACTTCCAGGCGGCGAAAGCGCCACCGGCCAGCACACCGAGAGCCGCCAGGCCCTTGGCGAGCCGTCCGGCCCGGGCCCGCCGCTCACGCCTTCTCACCAGTTTCTGGATGTCTTTCGCGGTGATCTGCCCGCGCAGGGCCGCCAGGGCGGCCGCTGAACGTGCCGCGGCCTGCTCGGCGACCGGCTGTGCGGTGGCCACCGCGTGCCCGACCTTCGGCACCGTGAAGTCCGCCGCCTGACGGGCGGCCTGGCGGGTCCGCAAAGCGGCCCGGTGAGCCGCCACATCGACCTTTGGGGGCACCCTGGGCGCCACATGGGCGCCGTACTGAGTCCGAGCCTGCTGAGCGGCCTTCGACATTGCCGGGGCGAGCTTCACGCGCGCCTCGTGTGCGTAGAGAGCGGCCTGCTCCTTGGCCGTACCGGCGTAGGGAGCCACCACTTCCGCGGCGTGCTGCACGCTCTCCTTCGCCGAACCGGTAGCGGCGCGCACGCTGTCCATGCGGGTCACGGGATCATCCTCCTCGGTGGCGTTCCGTATGTCGCCTGTCCACCCTTTTCGAGATCATGCCTGCTGTACCGGGTCTCGGCATGCGCTGCGCGCATCCGGGTCATGAGAGCGACGTGAGTGCGGTCCACAGGGTCTGTGGACGGCCGTGCCACGCGCTGCCCAAGCGTCTTCCCCTCCCGGCGTGACGTACCGCCGGGCCTGTCGCGTCGTGCTCGTGTCCTGAGCCGGCGTACTTTCGCATGCCTTCTTCCATCCTGCCTCCATCCGGCCCCGAAATCGCCCCAAGACGGGCGCAAACCCCTTTCCTGGGCAGCGGCCGGGCATCCCGCGGGTCTTCCGTGCGAGGATCGTGAGAGTCAGAGCAGACTTACGGAAGGCAGATCGTGGCCGAGCAGCTTTACGCCACCCTGAAGACCAACCACGGCGACATCGAGATCCGGCTCCTGCCGAACCACGCGCCGAAGACGGTCAAGAACTTCGTCGAACTCGCCCAGGGCGAGCGGGAGTGGACCCACCCGGAGACCGGCAAGAAGACCACGGACCGGCTGTACGACGGCACCGTCTTCCACCGTGTGATCAGCGGCTTCATGATCCAGGGCGGGGACCCGCTGGGCAACGGCACCGGTGGTCCCGGCTACGAGTTCGAGGACGAGTTCCACCCGGACCTGGCCTTCGACAAGCCGTACCTGCTGGCCATGGCGAACGCCGGCCCGGGGACCAACGGCTCGCAGTTCTTCATCACCGTGGCGCCGACCGCCTGGCTGACCCGGAAGCACACCATCTTCGGCGAGGTCAGCACCGAGGCGGGCAAGAAGGTCGTGGACTCCATCATCGGCACCCAGACCAACCCGCGCACCGACCGTCCCGTGCAGGACGTGGTGATCGAGTCGGTCGTCGTGGAGACCCGCTGACCCCCACGGACCGCATGGTTCCGGGGTTCCCGGGAACCTTCCCGCCCTGCCCGTCCGTAGTGGTTACATACCGGACGGGCGGGGCGGTGCGCTGTGCACCGCCCGCCGCCCGCGTCACGAGGACCCGAGGGGATCGATGGACCACCCGCCAGGCGGCCACGGAGGCCAGGACCAGCCCGCCGTCAGCGAGGGCCTGCCCGACTGCTACCGGCATCCGGGCCGGGAGACGGGCATACGCTGCACCCGCTGCGAGCGGCCCATCTGCCCCGAGTGCATGGTCGACGCCTCCGTCGGATTCCAGTGCCCCGAGTGCGTCCGGCAGGGGTCCGGTCCTGGACGCGGTCCGGCGCCCCATCAGCCGCGTACGCTCGCGGGCGGCACGATCGCGGCCGATCCCCGGCTGATCACCAAGATTCTGCTGGGGATCAATGTCGCGGTCTTCATCGCGGTGCTCGCCGTGGGCGATCAGTACCGGCTCGTGGACGATCTCGATCTGGTGGGCCGTGCCTACGATCCCGCGACCGGTCAGCTCGTCGGTGTCGCGGACGGTCAGTGGTACCGCCTGCTGACCTCGATCTTCCTGCACCAGGCGGTCTGGCACATCGGCTTCAACATGCTGGGCCTGTGGTGGCTCGGCGGCCCGCTGGAGGCGGCGCTGGGGCGGGTGCGCTTCCTGGCGCTCTATCTGCTCTCCGGACTCGCGGGAAGCGCCTTCACCTATCTCATCGCGGCGCCGAACCAGGGCTCGCTGGGGGCCTCGGGCGCCATCTTCGGACTGCTCGGCGCCACCGCCGTACTGATGCGCCGGCTCAACTACGACATGCGGCCGGTCTTCGCGCTGCTCGCGCTGAACCTGCTCTTCACCTTCACCTGGTCCGGCATCGCCTGGGAGGCACATGTCGGCGGTCTGGTGGCGGGCACGGTGATCGCCGTGGCGATGGTGCACGCGCCTCGTGAGCGCCGGGCGCTGGTGCAGTACGGCACCTGTGCGCTGGTGCTGGTCGCGACGGTCCTGACGGTCGTGGCGAGGACGGCCTCGCTGCCGCCGGTGTTCTGATCTCCTGGGCTGATCCGGGCTCTTAGGGCTGATCCGGGCTGTCCGGGCTGAGCCCGGGCTGTCCGGGCGTTTCAGGGGTGTCCTGCCCTGTCCTGCGCTGTCTCAGGGGAACCCGCTGTCCGCGCCGAGCGTGACGCCCTGGGGACGCCCCGTACTCCACAGTTGTCCACAGAGTGTGCCGGATCTTGTGCATCCTGTGGGGAACATGCGTGCCCCTTGTCGCCGGTGTGGGTCTGACCAGCGGAGACAAGGGGCGAGCACGTCATCGGAAGGGTGGACGCGATCACACCGGTGTCAACGGACCGTGGAGTTATCCACAGATCGTCTGACCTTTTCCCCTGCTGTGGACAACGCTGTGGATAAGTAGGGGCAGAGCTTGACGACCGGGTGGTGGACCCGCTACTTCCACTGCGTGGAGACACCGAAGCCGGCGGCGATGAAGCCGAACCCGACCACGATGTTCCAGTTTCCGAAGCTCTCCAGCGGGAGATCGCCCTCGGTCACATAGAAGACCACGATCCAGGCCAGTCCGATCAGGAACATGGCCAGCATGACCGGGGCCACCCAGCTCCGGTTGGTCAGCCTTATGTTCGTCGCCTGCTTCGCGGCCGGAGGCGGCGTGAAGTCGGCCTTCTTGCGGATACGTGACTTCGGCACGAGGGACTCTCCTGTCGATGCGCTGCGTGACCGCGCAGGGAACTGTAACGGGGTGCCGGGGCGGAGAGCAGGGGGAACACCGCCGCTCCCGGGCGTCCGTTAGCGTAGTGCTTCCGCGGCGCCTAAGGAGATAAGGGTACGTTGAGCAATTCTGCCGACTTTCCCCCAGGGCCGGTCCGCCGGCCGGGACGACGGCCCGTCCGGCTGCTCACGGCTGCCGTCTTCGCGCTCGCGGGACTCATCTTCGTCACCAGTTTCAACACGGCCAAGGGCACCAACATCCGCACGGACGCCTCACTGTTGAAGCTCTCCGACCTGATCCACGAGCGGGACGGGAAGAACGCCGAACTGGGCGACACGACCGCGGCGGTACGGCGCGAGATCGACGCGCTCGTCAGCCGTGACGACGGCTCCTCCGAGGCGGAGAACGCCAGGCTGCGGGCCCTGGAGGAGGCGGCGGGCACCAAGAAGCTCACCGGGCGGGCCCTCACCGTCACCCTCGACGACGCCCCGCCGAACGCCACCGCCAACCCCGGCTATCCCGAGCCCCAGCCCAATGACCTCGTCATCCACCAGCAGGACCTCCAGGCCGTCGTCAACGCCCTATGGCAGGGCGGTGCCGAGGGCATCCGTGTGATGGACCAGCGGCTGATATCCACCAGTGCGGTGCGCTGTGTCGGTAATACGCTGATCCTCCAGGGCCGTGTCTACTCCCCGCCGTACAAGATCACCGCTGTCGGTGACCAGGACAGGCTGCGCAAGGCTCTCACCGACTCGCCGACGATCCAGAACTACCAGCTCTACGTGAAGGCGTACGGGCTCGGCTGGAAGGTCGACGAGCACGGCGAGGAGACACTTCCGGGGTACACGGGCACGGTGGAGCTGCACTACGCGGAGCCGGTCGAGTAGCGGGAACGGGCGCCCGGCGATGCGGGACGGGGGCGGACGAGGGCCGGACGGCCGCGGTCTCCGGGTCTCCGGGCGAGGGTACGGGCGTGACGCCTGTGACGAAGAGCAACCCCGAACCTCTGTACACCTGCCCCATGCGCCGCCCATGTGTCCCTGCCGCCCTTTAGTCTGGTGCCGTACCGCCCGGCGGCGGTACCGAACGGAAGGGACAGCATGTACGGCTGGATCTGGCGTCATCTGCCGGGCAACGTGTGGCTGCGCGCGGCGATCTCGCTCGTGCTGGCGCTGGCGGTCGTCTACGCGCTGTTCCAGTACGTCTTCCCCTGGGCGGAGCCGCTGCTGCCCTTCAACGATGTGACGGTCGACGGATCGGGGGCGGCCGGATGAGCGCGCGGATCCTCGTCGTCGACAACTACGACAGCTTCGTCTTCAACCTCGTCCAGTACCTGTACCAGCTCGGTGCGGAGTGCGAGGTGCTGCGCAACGACGAGGTGACCACCTCCCACGCCCAGGACGGCTTCGACGGCGTCCTGCTCTCCCCCGGCCCCGGCACCCCCGAACAGGCCGGTATCTGTGTGGAGATGGTGCGTCACTGCGCGACGACCGGGGTGCCCGTGTTCGGCGTCTGCCTCGGGATGCAGTCGATGGCGGTGGCGTACGGCGGTGTCGTGGACAGGGCCCCCGAGCTGCTGCACGGAAAGACGTCCCTCGTCACGCACGAGGGCAAGGGCGTGTTCGCGGGGCTGCCTTCGCCGTTCACCGCGACCCGTTACCACTCGCTCGCGGCGGAGCCCGCGGAGCTGCCGGCCGAGCTGGAGGTCACGGCGCGGACGGCCGACGGCATCATCATGGGCCTGCGCCACCGCGAACTGCCCGTCGAGGGCGTGCAGTTCCATCCCGAGTCGGTGCTCACCGAGCACGGCCATCTGATGCTGGCCAACTGGCTCGCGCGGTGCGGTGATCCGGGGGCGGTGGACCGGTCGGCCGGCCTCGCGCCGGTGGTGGGCAAGGCGCTCGCGTGACCGCACTCCGCCCCGAGCACGAGGCCGGTCACGGAGGCCCGTACGAACAGGGAGCGTACGACAACTCCGGTGCGTTCGAGGCGACCGCGTTCGAGGCGGCGGTGGAGGGACTGGCGGACCCGCTGAACGATCCGCTTCCGGGGCAGCGGGGGCCGGTTCAGGAGCAGGGGCGGGGACGGCGGCGGGGCCGACCGGCGGAGGAATCGCCGGACCAGGGACCGCGGCAGCCGTTGACCCGTCCCGCCGGACCCGCCGCCGGACCCCCGGCCGACCCGGAGTCGGAGTGGTCCGGCGACTACTACCGGCAGTACGCGGCGGAGACCCCGCCCGCGGCCCGGGGGCCGCAGGGCGAGTGGCCGGGTACGCCGCCGTACTACGCGGACGCGCAGACGGCCCCTCTGCCCCCGATTGCGGCTCCGTCTTCTCCGTCTCCGTCCCGGTCCTCTTCGCCCGGCACTGCCCCCGGCCCGGCTCCCTCGCCGTCGGTGCCGCCCTCGCCTTCGGCGCCGATATCCGGGGTCGGTCCCGGCCCGGCGCGGGACGACGAGACGGTCGGTCTGCGTACGGCGGACACACGTCGCGCGGCCGAGCCGGAGCCAGGGGGCGGGGAGGGCGCCACGGCCCCGTTCCGGCAGGAGGAGTCCGTATCCCTCACGGGCGGCCGTGCGGAGCGCCGTAAGGCCGCGGCGAGGGGCGGGCGGGGCCGCAGGCGCCCCGAGACCGCGTCGGCCGCGTCAGCCATGCCGGCCGGATCTGACGGGTCCGCCGGGTCCACCGGATCCGCCAGGTCCGAGCAGGGGGGTTCCGGTGGTCCGGCGCCCGCCCGGCCGCTCTCCCGCGTCGAGGCCCGCCGGGCCGCGCGCGCCGCCAAGGACAGTCTGGCCGTCGTCGCGAGCCGGGCGGTCGGTGAGCTGTTCATCACCTTCGGCGTGCTGATGCTCCTGTTCGTCACCTATCAGCTCTGGTGGACGAACATCCGGGCCGACCAGTACGCGGGCAAGGAGACGAACAAGATCCAGGAGAGCTGGACGAAGGACCGGCAGCCCGGGGCCTTCGAGCCGGGGCAGGGCTTCGCCATCATGCATATCCCGAAGCTGGATGTCGTCGTCCCGATCGCCGAGGGCATCAGCAAGGCGAAGGTCCTCGACCGCGGCATGGTCGGTCATTACGCGGAGGGCGGTCTGAAGACCGCGATGCCCTCCGAGAAGCAGGGCAACTTCGCGGTGGCGGGGCACCGCAACACCCACGGGGAGCCGTTCCGCTACATCAACCAGCTCCAGCCCGGTGACGAGATCATCGTCGAGACACGGGACGCGTACTACACGTACGACATGACCAGCATCCTGCCGCAGACCTCACCCTCGAACGTGAGCGTGATCGGTCCGGTGCCGCCGGGGTCCGGGTTCAGGGCGCCGGGACGCTACATCACGCTGACGACCTGTACGCCCGAATTCACCAGTACGTACCGCATGATCGTGTGGGGCAAGATGGTCGAAGAACGGCCACGCAGCGAGGGCAAGCCCGACGCTCTCGTCGGCTGAGGCCGCTCGGGATCACGACAGGGCCAGGCAACGTCGGGCGACAGGGACGGGGGCGGGCGCGGTGGCAGCGAGTACCGAGAACGGTGAGCAGACGGGAACGCCGCCGCCGCAGGGCCGGGGCCGGGGCCAGGACCAGGGCACGGGTCCGGACAAGCCGGACCGGGGCGCGGGCCAGGATCCGGCTCCGGCGTCCGAGGCCTTGGCGTCGGAGGCGTCGGCGTCCGGGGCTCCGGCGCCTGCGGCTCCGGTGTCCGCCGCGGCGCCCGTCCGTAGGCGCCGCAGCCCCCTCGCGGCGGTGGTCAGCGTCTGCGGCGAGCTGCTCATCACCGCGGGCGTCGTACTCGGCCTGTTCGTCGCCTACTCGCTGTGGTGGACGAACGTCCTGGCCGACCGCGAGGCCGCCCGCCAGGGCGATGACGTACGCCACAACTGGGCGCGGGAGGACCCCGAGGCCGGCGGCCCCCCGACCTTCGACTCGGAGGACGGGATCGGCTTCCTCCATGTCCCGGCCCTGGGCGGCGGGGAGATCCTGGTCAAGAAGGGCACGAGCACCTCGCTGCTGAACGACGGGGTCGCCGGCTACTACACGGACCCGGTCAAGTCCGCCCTGCCCTGGGACAAGAAGGGCAACTTCACGCTGGCCGCGCACCGGGACGGCCACGGCGCGCGGTTCCACAACATCCACAGGATCAAGACCGGTGATCCGGTGGTCTTCGAGACCCGGGACACCTGGTTCGTCTACAAGGTCTACAAGGAGCTTCCGAAGACCTCGAAGTACAACGTGGAAGTGCTCAGCCCCGTCCCCAAGGAATCCGGGAAGACCAAGCCGGGCCGCTATCTCACCCTGACGACCTGCACGCCGGTCTACACCTCGGACTACCGCTACATCGTCTGGGCCGAGCTGGTCCGTACGGACAAGGTCGACAAGAACCGCACACCGCCGCCGGAGCTGCGGTAGAGCCCGAGGCCGGTCACCGGTCGATGGCCGATGGCCGATGGCCGAACGCGAAAGCCCCGGCACCCGTGAAGGGTGCCGGGGCTTTCGCACGACGCCGTGGCCGTTCTCGCCTGGGCGTTCTCGCCTGGTTTCCTCGCCTAGGACTTGTCCGGTCGATCATGTGCGGAGCCAGATGGTGAGGGCTGCTGCTGTTGCGGTGCCGAGGAAGACGTAGCCACGCTTGTCGTATCG